>JAKSCF010000260.1 GCA_022360735.1 Clostridia bacterium | reverse complement strand
TTAATAAAATTTTCATCATTCCCTTTTAAGTAGTTAAAATTGAAACTCTCTAAATGATTGGATAACAGATTTTGCTGTAAAGACTCAATATCTTGAAAGATAAATACTTGACTTAGCTTTTCTGATTGTATATTAATTGGATAAATGGTTCCTATTAATCTAATTTTTCTTTTTTGAACTCTAACATAGTATTCCACATCAGGTATGGTGAGTTTATTTTTTATTTTTTGTATTGAAAATTGTTTTATTTTGTCAAGGTATTTTAACTGTACTAAGTTATTTCCAAGGATTAGTTCTGTTTTCTTATTAATAAAAAGAATATTATGGTCATTATCAAAGATAATAACACCATCATTGATCAAATTCACTAAGTTCTGCAGAAGCTCCAATGAATGCGCTTGTTGTTGAAAGCTGATATATTCTAGAGCCTTAGTGGCTATCAGGTCTGCTATATTCTCAATAAACTCTGAGTACTGGGTTAGATTGTCCACTATTTGTTTTTTCTTCTCTTTTGAAGTAGAACCCAAAGAAATAGCACCTATCACTTCATCCTTTAAAATAATAGGGCAGCACAAGTCACATTGCTCCATACAAATATCTTTACACGGACAGTCTATACAGACTTCATGGTATCTGGCATCATCTACAAAAACATTTTTTTTCGTTGCCAGAACTTTCTTAAAAGCATTGCCTTCACTTTTCATACGCTCGTTGATAAACCTCGCAAATCTGCCTGTGCCTGCGACTCTCACTAATTGATGATCCGCTATTTCCACGTCAACGTCCAGTACATTTGAAATCACATTTGCATACTCTTTGACGCTGTCTCCAATTTTTAATAAAAGTGATTGCTCCATTCTTCATATCACTCCAAACTTTAATGACTTCTTTCCCGCTGACAGCCGAAAAGACCATATACGTACTTTAATATAATTCAATTTTGTTACTTTGTTTAGCAAATGGTAATAATGCTTCCGATATCATGATTTCTTCTAAATTCATAGTATCTTGAATCCTGACTATTTTATATTGATCATTTTCAACATCGAAGCATTTCACCATAGCTGCGATAATGGCTTCCCTTTCAGATTCCATTACAATAGGAATCGCGGAGGTAATTTTCTCAGACCTTGCTGCAATTTCATTAGCATAAGTTTTTTCAAAGTCCAGTTTATTAAAAACTTTCTTAGTTGTAACATCCCCTAATCCCAATCCAGTAAAAACACCATGTGTTTCTTTGGTTAAATCTAGTATCACAATATTTTGTATTCGAGGTACAAAAGAACTCTCTTTTTTCGCTGATACTCTTCCTATTACATTAGGGTCTGCACCTGTTCCCGAAATGTTTTTACCTATTTGCTCTATTATGAGAACATCAATCTCCGGAAAAAAAAGCTTAGCCATTAATTCTTTCGCTCTCATTAATAATTTGGGTTCTTCTTGTAAAAGCTTATCAGAAGGAATGACTTTTAATTCGGCTGTATTATGAAATGAATCTTCTACGATGCCTATTCCAAAACCAAAATTTGTATTCTTAAGAATAACCTTTACAGACTCCTCAATTGATTTTCCCATTTCAGACGGTCTCTTCTCATGTGCGCGAGAACAACCGATTTGATTGCCCAGCCCTATGACCAACATTTTACATAGGCCGCTTTCGATGACACCATTAAACTCTGTGTGTGGTTTAATCCTATTAATGACGATGGTCATATCCGCGTTGTAAGCTGCTCTATCAAAGTATACAGAGCTTCCACTCACAGTTTTTCCAACCACTACAACATCTACATCTGTAACAACACCAACACCCATAGCTTTTTCTGTAATGCCGTAATCACTTAATATTTGTCTCTGGCCCTCCGGTTCTCCGCCACCATGACTGCCCATAGCCGAAACAATAAAGGGGTCTGCTCCCATTTCTTTTAAACAATCTATTGTTGTTTTAACCATTACAGCTATATTGGTAATCCCTCTACTACCTACCCCTACTGCAATTTTCATTTGAGGCTTTACTTTCTCTCTTATTTCTTCATGATATATTTCTTTTCTTATAACTTCTTCAACATTACCTAGGGATACTTTTTCAAAAACTTGCCGTGCTTTGTACATGGCAGGTAATCTTCTTTTTAAATCTTTTTCTAATAATATTGGCAATTCTAACACTCCTTTTCTCTTTTTATAAATTAGCAATTAATATGCCAATATCAAATTCCTCTCGGGTGTCTATCATACTTGAATTTCCTATGACCATTTAACAGATTAAAAGCAAGAGGGCAAAATATCCCTCTTGCTTTTAGCTTAAATATTCTCATTATAAGAATTTTTCCTTAGTTTAAGAACAAAGGCATTTATTCCTTCAAGGAGGAATAAATGCCTTCTATTTAAACCTATTTTCAATACCTAATTTTTTCATTTTTTTTCTTACTGTGCTCTGATCTATTTTTAAAATTTCTGCCATTTCATGTGTACTATTTGATATTTCCATGGTCTTTTCCAGTAGTTGTTTTTCAAATGAACCTACCAGATCTTTCATGGTTTTATTCCCCACTTCACCAATGCCATAATCATTATTTGTATTGTCCTTAATGGTTGCAGCAAGATGTTTTACTCGTATGGTATCTTCATCAATGGTTACAACCAATCTTTCCATCATGTTTTCAAGCTCGCGTACATTTCCAGGCCAATGGTAATGAATCAATGTTTCCATGGCTTCAATATCAATTTTCTTTGATAAATTATACTTGATATTCATTTCTGTTATTGCTTTTAATACCAAGGGCTGCACATCTTCTCTTCTTTCCTTTAGCGAAGGAATCAAAATGGGGATTACATTCAATCGATAATATAAATCCTGTCTAAACTCTTTATTCTCTATCATCACTGAAATATCCTTATTGGTGGCAGCTATGATTCTAATATCTACAGAGACGGGTTCTTTCCCCCCAACTCTTAATATCACTTTATCTTGAATAAGTCTTAGAATTTTAACTTGAAGGTTTAATGGGAGTTCGCCTATTTCATCTAAAAACAATGTTCCGCCGTCTGCCAATTCCACAAGCCCAATTTTGCCTTCTTTACCCGCTCCTGTAAAAGCGCCTTTTTCGTAGCCAAACAATTCTGATTCCAATAATGTTTCGGGTATAGATCCACAATCAATTTTAATAAAAGGCCCTTTCTTTCGCTTACTATTATTGTGTATAAATTTACTGAGCACACCTTTGCCAACACCTGACTCGCCTTGTATTAGAACAGTAGAATCTACCTTCGCAATTCTTAATGCAAGAGATAAAATATTTCTCATTTCACTGCTTTGAGCAATGATATCGTCCATCTTAAGCTGTTCTAATCGCAATAGTTCAATTTCCGAATGGTATTTTTGAGTTAATTTATTTTTTTCTATCAATTCTTTTTTTATTGCATTCAGTTCGGAAATATCTCTTAAGTTATTGACAACTTTATCAATCTTTCCATTTTTATAAATAGGTGTTCCGGTTGCCATGACTTCTTTGCCATTCTTGGCCTTTTGTATTATGGTAACAGGCTCATTCTTACTTAACACTTTTAATACCACAGATTCCGAAAAATATCCTTCTCTTACTAAATCCTGCATTGACTTTCCAAGTATTTCTTTTCTTGAAAATCCTTCTATTCGTTCACAAGCCTTATTAACATCAACCGTATATCCATCCTTATTAACGATATGTATACCATCATAAGAAGCTTCGAAAGCCGTTTTATAAATCTCTAATTCTTCTTCTAAACGTTCAATTTTTTTTTCAAAGGCATTTTCTTTGCTCATAAATTCACTCCCAAAATCACGTGCAATAATAACGCTAAAACAATGCTTCTACAAAACTTGCCGCATCAAATTCTTGAAGGTCATCCATGCCTTCACCTACACCAATATATTTAACAGGAATATCAAATTCATCTGCAATGGATAGAATAACGCCACCCTTTGCTGTACCATCCAGCTTAGTCAGAACAATCCCAGTAATGTCCGTAATTTCATCAAATTGCTTGGCTTGTTGCACCGCATTTTGTCCTGTAGCAGCATCCAGTACCAATAAGGTTTCTTTTTCTGCCTCAGAATACTCTCTATTTAGAACTTTATAAATCTTCTCAAGCTCATTCATAAGATTCTTTTTATTATGTAATCGTCCAGCTGTATCACATATTAAAACATCTATTTTCCTAGCTTTAGCGGATTGAATAGAATCAAATACTACAGCTGCCGGATCGGAGCCTTCTTGCTGCCGGATGACATTAATACCTAAACGGCCACCCCATACTTCCAGTTGTTCTATGGCTGCAGCTCTAAAAGTATCTCCTGCGGCTAACAAAACACTCTTGCCCTTTTTCTTACAGTGGTTGGCTATTTTTGCAATGGAAGTTGTTTTGCCTGCTCCATTAACACCTACCACCAAAATTACCAACGGGCTTGCATCTTTAAGCTTACAATTTTCATTTTCCAAGGATTCTTTGATAATATCTTTTAATACATCTTTGACTTGAGATGCCTCAGATACACGTCTGTTCTTCACTTCTTCTCTCAGCTTGTCCATTAATTTCATGGTTGTATCCATACCTACATCAGACATGATCAATATCTCTTCAATTTCTTCCAATAATTCCTCGTCTATTTTGCTATAAGCAGCAAAAACTTGATCGAACTTATCCATCATACCTTTTTTCGTCTTGGACAGCCCTTCCTGCAGCTTATCAAACAACGATTTCTTTTCTTGTTTTTCTTCCACGATTATTTCCTCCTATGATCTTGAAGCCCTAGCAGTAATCTTTGATTACGTCGCAGGTCTCATACAGAAACTCTCCAATCTTTGATTGGCTAAGAGTTTTTCAGTTAAAGCCCTAGCCAGAATCTTTGATTCTGATAGCAGGTCTCATACAAGTCGAACTCTCTAATCTCTGATTAGTTAAGAGTTGCGATTCGCAGAGCGGAAACTTTCTAATCTTTGATTAGTAAAAGTTTTTCAGTTTAATTTCGTCTTCGACACTGCCCTTATCCTGCTTTTTCTTCTAATTTTAAAGACAATACTTTTGATATACCTTGTTCCGGCATCGTGACACCATATAGGACATCTGCAAATTCCATGGTTGCTTTCTGATGTGTTACCAATACAAATTGTATATCATCAAAGTTTCTAAGGTAACTGGCAAACCGATTGATGTTGGTGTCATCCAACGCCGCTTCAACTTCATCCAATATACAGAAAGGTGTCGGCTTAACTTTTAAAATGGCAAACATCAGCGCAATAGCCGTTAAAGTTTTTTCACCACCGGAAAGCAAAGTAATATTTTGCAGTTTCTTACCCGGAGGCTGAGCTATTATTTCTATTCCTGTTTCCAAAAGATTATCTTCGTTCTCCATCTTAACCATTGCGGTTCCACCGCTAAAAAGTTCTTTGAAAATACATTCAAAATGCTCAGCAACCTTCTTAAAAGTGGTTCTAAAATTGATTTTAATGGCTTTATCCATGTCTTCTATAACTTGATCCAGTGATCCAATGGCTTCCAATAAATCTGTTCTTTGCTCATTTAGAAACTCAAATCGTTCTTTTACCATATCATATTCTTGGATGGAACCTACATTAACATCCCCTAATTCTTTAAGTCTTTGTCTTATTTCTTTGGCTTCCTTGGAAGCCTCGGTAAATTTAAAGTCATTGCTCCTCAGTTCAATGGCTTGAATATAGGATACTTCAAAATCATCCCATAATTTATCTTTTAGCCCTTCGATTTGAGTTTCACTTTTCGTAACCTTAATATCCATTTCATGCTTGGTTTGCTGAACTTGGTAGATGCGTTGATCAATTTCTTCTTTTCTTGTCATACTCTCGGAAATAAGCTTAGTTAAGTTCTCTCTTAATAGAGTGTTTTCCTTTTTATTATTTTCCAGCTGTACTTTTTCAACATTTTTTTCTCTTATGGTTTCAGACAGCTGAATGTTATTGGTTTCAACCATGCTTTTCGTTTCCTTTAACTCCGTTAAAGTATTCGTATTATGCTCCTTGTCGTTTTTCAGCTCATTCATATAGTTTTGTGATCTATTTATATTTTCTTTAATATTGCTTTTTTCATTCTCAGAAGTGGCTATTTTTAGCTTCAGCTCTGTTATTGCTTCATACATGTTTCCTAATCGTTTTTTCTCTTCATCGTATTGGTCCATACCCTGCTGTGTGGACGCCTCTATTTGACGTGCTTGTGCTTCATACCCTTCCACCTCTGAAGTAAGGTTTTGGGTCATGGTTTTAACTCTGGCTTCCTCTTTCTCTATGTCGTCTATTTCTCTTTGCCATTTTTTCTCCGAATCATTATATATGACCATTTCGTTTTCCAGCTTATGAATATTATTGTCTATGGATTGTATATCACTTTCCAATGCCTTGTATGCTTTTTCAAGATCATATAATTCATGAGAAACCGCTTCAATTTCTTTTTGTTTTTGTTGAAGGAAATTATTTTTTTCTGTGTATTCCTTTTCTAATTCTAAAGCCAATTCATTCATCTTTTTTGCTTCGGCTTTACGCCCTAGTATATTTCCTCTATTATTTTTAAAGCTTCCACCGGTAATAGCCCCGCTTGAGTTAATAACATCTCCTTCTAATGTTACAATACGCATGCCTTGATTAAATTTTTTGGACATTTCTATTGCATGGTCCAACTTATCTACAATAACCACTTTACCCAAAAGATATTCCATGATATCACAATAATCCGGTTTATATTTTATACATTCAACGGCATAACCTTTGAATCCTTTGGACGCTTTTATTCTTGAATCAAATTTCTTTTTATAAGGCTTAATGCTTTCAATAGGCAGAAAAGTAAGTCTTCCGGCATTATTCTTTTTTAGGTATTCAATGGATTTCTTTGCACTGTCGTTATTTTGACAGATAATATTTTGTAAAGCTTGTCCAAGTGCCGTTTCAATGGCAATTTCAAATCCTTGAGGTACTTCTATTAAGTTGGCAACGACACCATGAATCCCTTGCTGACGGCTGGCATCTTTCATCAGTACTTTAACAGCATGATTATAGCCTTCATAAGCATTATCCATATCCGTCAATACACGTTGGCGTGTCTTAACTTCATTTAATTTGTTTTTTAAAGACTGCAATTTAAAGTTAATCTGTTTTTCCTGCTTTAAATCGTCTTGGTATTGACTTTGTTTCTCATCTTGCCTTTCTGTAATCTGACTGAGATTGACATTTTTTATTTTCTTATCTTCCATCAAATGATTATATTTTTCAGTAATTTCATGGTTTACATTTTTAACGGCTTCAAAGTCTTCATTAATCTGGTTCTTACGTTTTAACAATGTTCCTTTTAAGCTTTGGATACTATTAATCTCAGCTTTCTTTGTGGTAACCATGTTATATAAATCTATAATTTTGCTTTTTTCTGACTCCATTTTTTCTATGTTCGCTTTAAGCAAACCGTCTCGTTCATTGTATGTATTTAATTTTTCATCATGCTCTTTATTAATGGATAGATAATTCGCTTCTACTTCTTCTTTCTTTTGCAGCCATTCCTGAATGGTTTCTTTTTCTATCTCTATTTTTGTATCCAATCGATTGAGTTCATCATTAATTCTAGTCGTTTCTTTATCATAAGAAGATATTTTTTCTTCATTTACTTTCTTTGTATTCTCATAATGATTCATCTCTTGGACCAATACCATTAATTTTTCCTGTATTTCCTGGCTTTCTGCTTCCAATGCTTCATTTTGAGCTTTTTTATCATTTGTATCTTTTTCCAAATTACTTTTTTCTTCAGATATGTTTGTGATTTCTTGATTTAAATTCTCTATTTCATTTTTATAGTTTTGAAGCCTATTCTCGATGGTATCAATATTTTTTAACGTCAAATTGATATCAATGGTTTTGATCCGCTCTTTTAATAGCAAATATTCCTTTGCTTTATCACTTTCCAATTTAAGGGGATCGATTCGAGTCTCTAATTCAGTGATAATGTCATTGACTCTTAAAAGATTTTGATTGGTAGAATCCAATTTTCTTTCTGCTTCACTTTTCTTCGTCCTATATTTGACGATGCCTGCCACTTCTTCAAATATCTTACGTCGTTCTTCCGGCTTACCGTTAATAATCTCAATGATTTTACCTTGACCAATCATGGAGTACCCGTCTACACCTATTCCTGTATCCATAATGAGTCCTTTAATATCTTTTAATCGACATTGATTATTATTAATGAGGTACTCACTTTCACCGGATCGATACATCCGTCTTGTGATAGACACTTCTGAAAAATCTATAGGAAGTATTTTAGAAGTATTATCCAACAACAAGCTGACTTCTGCCATCCCCCTGGATTTTCGAGTGCTGGTACCGGAAAAAATAACGTCTTCCATTTTACTTCCTCGCAGGGATTTTGGACTTTGCTCCCCCAGTACCCACTTTAATGCATCCGATATATTACTTTTGCCGCTGCCGTTGGGTCCCACAATACATGTTATACCATCATGAAACTCTATATTGACATGTTCTGCAAAAGACTTAAAACCCTGTATCTCCATCTTTTTAAAATACAAAACCCTCACCTCAAGCATCCGTAACTTAATAAATGATTCTAACGCGTTTGTTAGAATCCTCTTGTCCATTATAATATAAATGTCCGATTAATTGTAAAAAATCTTCCTATACCCCAAAATAAATAGGAGCAGATATTTTCTAAATACCCTACTCCTATCATTTAACTTATTTAAATCTCTATAATATTCATCTCCGATAATGCATCCTTGGCAGCATTTTGTTCTGCTTCTTTTTTACTTCTTCCGGATCCATTTCCTTTGACTTCTCGCCCCACAGAAACATTTACATAAAATGTTTTATTATGGTCCGGTCCTTCTTCCTTCACAGTTTCGTATTGTATATCTAAATCTGTTTTTGCCTGAATGATTTCTTGAAATTTGGTTTTAAAATCAGAGTACCGTTTGCCTTGAACCACTTCTTCAATGATTTCTTGTAAACAATTTAATATAAATCGATTAGCATGGTCCCAACCGCCATCTAAATATACGGCTCCAAATACGGCTTCAACCGTATCCGCAATAATAGAACTTCTATCTCTTCCGCCGGTGTTTTCTTCGCCTTTACCAAGCAAAAAATACTGTCCTATCTGAAATTTTACCCCACAATCAGCTAAAGAACTTTCACATACAATGTTTGCTCTCATCCGAGTCAGGTCGCCTTCTTCAAAGTTCTCAAATCGTGCATACAAGTATTGGGATATTACAGCATCTAAAATTGCATCTCCTAAAAATTCAAGTCTTTCATTATTGTGCTTATGTGTACTCTTTTTTTCATTGTTATACGAACTATGAGTAAGTGCAGTATTCAATAAGTCTAAATTATTAAACTTATATCCAATTTTTGCCATAAACATATTCAATTCTTCTTTTCTACTGCTCATAAAATGCTCCTATGTCACTTATTACTTCCAATTAATATTATAGCATAATTTACTTTTTTTTCTATTCATATTTTGAAAATATCAATGACGCATTATGACCACCAAATCCGAATGAGTTGGAAAGAGCTGTTTTAACCTCTCTTTCAATACCTTTGTTGGGCACATAATTTAAATCGCAATCCGGGTCAGGTGTCTTATAATTAATCGTTGGATGAATATATCCGTCTGTTATACTCTTTATAGCCGCAATGGCTTCCACTGCACCGGCCGCTCCAAGCAAGTGACCTGTCATGGATTTCGTTGAACTGATTACCATGTCATAAGCACGCTCTTTAAAAACATTCTTAACTGCTGACGTTTCAATTTTATCATTTAGTGGTGTTGAAGTCCCATGTGCATTAATATAATCAATATCCTGATAAGTAAGATTTGCATCGATTAATGCATTGGTCATAGACCTTGAAGCGCCTTCACCATCAGGTGCGGGTGCCGTAATATGAAATGAATCTGCACTCATACCGTAGCCTATAACCTCACCATATATTTTTGCGCCTCTTTTTAAAGCATGCTCTAATTCTTCTAATACTAATACGCCTGCACCTTCTCCCATAACAAAGCCGTCACGGTTTTGATCAAATGGTCTGCTGGCTGTCTTTGGCTCATCATTTCTTTTTGACAATGCTTTCATTGAAGTAAACCCTGCAATGCTTAATTCACAGATTGCTGCTTCAGCACCACCTGCAACCATAATGTCTACATCATTTCTTTCAATCATTTTATATGCATCTCCAATAGAATTGGTAGACGTTGCACATGCTGTTACAACCGCCGTATTAGGTCCTTTTAAACCGTGGCGGATAGAGATATGTCCGGATGCCATATTTAAAATCATCATAGGAACAAATACTGCACTGACACGTCTTGGCCCTTTTTCGATGAGCTTCAAATACTCATTTTGTACTGTAATCATACCGCCAACGCCTGAACCAATAATAACGCCGGCTCTTGTGGCATCGACTTTTTCCATATCCAATTGACTGTCTTCAATGGCTTCATCAGCTGCTACTACAGCATATTGACTAAACGCATCCATTCGTTTGGCTTCTTTTCTCTCCAAATATTTTTCTATTTCAAAATCTTTAACTTCGCCGGCTATTTTTACTTCATAATCTGTTGTGTCAAACTTAGTAATATATCCTAAACCTGATACGCCGCTTTTTAAACTATTCCAGTAATTATCTACACCTGTTCCTACAGGTGTTACTGCTCCCATTCCTGTTACTACCACTCTTCTTTTCATAATTCTCCTCCTTATTAGATCATTACCATGCCGCCGTCGACATTAATGACCTGTCCTGTTATATATGACGCTTCATCAGATGCGAGAAACCCTGCTAGATTAGCTATATCTTCCGGATTACCTAATCGCTTTGTTGGTATTTGATTTAATAATTGCTCTTTAATATTTTCATTCATTGTTTCTGTCATATCCGTTTGAATATATCCAGGTGCAATAACATTTACTGTAATCCCTCTTGAACCTAATTCTCTTGCCATAGTTTTTGAAAAGCCTATTATACCGGCTTTGGATGCAGAGTAGTTGCCCTGCCCTGCATTGCCGATAATACCTACTACAGAAGAGATATTGATGATCCTACCTTGTTTTTGTTTAATCATCAGCCTTGATATTGCTTTAGTACAATTAAAAACACTTTTTAAATTAGTTGAAATAACTTGATCCCAGTCTTCCTCTTTCATTTTTAGCAAAAGGCCATCCTTGGTCATCCCGGCATTATTGATGAGGATGTCGATACCACCGAATTCTGAGCCGACTTGTTGAATCATTTCTTGTGCGTCATCCAGATCGGATACATTCGCTTTTACAGCAATTGCTTTTCTTCCAAGCTGGGATATTTCTTTTACAACTTCATTGGCAAGCGCTTCATTACTATTATAATTAACTGCAACGTCTGCGCCTAAAGCAGCAAGTTTTAATGCAATGGCCCTTCCAATTCCTCTTGAACCACCTGTTACGATAGCTTTTTTATCCTTCAATAACAATTCAAATCCCTCTCAATCTATTTTATTTCTCTTAACAATGCATGCAGCGATCTCATGTCTTCAACGCTATAGCATTGAATCGGTATTCTTTTCTTTCTTGAGATTTTTCTTAGGAAACCACCTAAGTTTCTTCCAGGCCCTACCTCAATAAAGAGCTTAACGCCTAATTGAATCATTCTCATGATGGTGTCTTCCCACAAAACGGCACTGCTGACTTGGTCTATTAATAATTCTTTAACTTTTCTATCAGAATAAGTGTCTGCTGTTACATTGGCTATTACCGGTATATTGAATGGCTGCACCGGAACATTTCTAAGCTCCACAGCTAATTTTCTTCCGGCTTCCTTTAACATTGAGCAGTGAAACGGTGCACTGACCGGCAACGCGACTGCTTTGCCGCCTCTTCTTTGTGTAATTCTGCTGGCTTCTTCAAGCGCAGTAATTTCCCCGGAAACAACGATTTGACCTGGGTAATTATAATTTGCACTTTCAATAATGCCTTTTGGTTGAGCTTCTTTTACAATGTCCGCTACTTCTTGTCTATCCATTCCCATTATAGCAACCATACCGCCTTTTCCCATGGGAACGGCATCCTGCATAAAACGTCCTCTCTTGCGGACTACTTTTACCGCATCTTTAAAGCTCATGGCACCGGCTTCCACTAAAGCGGAATATTCACCCAAGCTTAATCCTGCTGCAATATCTGCTTTAACACCTTCAGCCTTCAAAGCACTGGATACAGCCATGCTGGTTGTTAAAACTGCTGGTTGAGTATTCTCAGTCTTAATTAATTCACTATCCGGACCATTAAAGCATAGTTTCTTCATATCCAGATTTAATGCGCTTGAAGCTTCATTAAATATCTCATCAGCTTGTGAATAGTGTTCACACAATTCTCTTCCCATTCCTGTATATTGTACCCCTTGACCGGGGAACAAAAATGCTGTTTTCATAGTATCACTCACCTCATTTACCCCATTTTAATATTGCGGCTCCCCATGTAAGCCCTGCGCCAAATCCTACTAGCAAAACAATATCATCTTGCTTAATGCAACCCTTTTTACTGGCTTCATCCAGTGCTACAGGCACTGAGGCAGCAGATATATTTCCATAATCTTGAATATTCAAATAAACTTTATCCATGCTAACTTTCAATCTTTTAGCAGCATTTTGAATAATTCTAATATTGGCCTGATGCGGCACTAAATAGTTTATATCCTCTAAAGTTAAACCCGCTTTTTCTAAAGCCTCTAAAGAAACATCTGCCATTTTTCTAGCTGCAAATTTGAACACTTCACTGCCATCCATTACAATAGAATGCAATTTTTTTTCTACGGTCTCATAAGTTGCAGGCATACGAGTACCACCAGCTGTTATATACAGGAATTTCCCACCTGTACCATCTGCTCCTAGTGCCGTGGATAGTACCCCTTTTCCTTCTTCAACTTCT
>JAKSCF010000122.1 GCA_022360735.1 Clostridia bacterium | reverse complement strand
TCAGTATCCTGTACAATAAGTGATGCAGGGTGTGTGCTTGGATGGACATATTTATTTGAGCCTGCTTCTATACCTGCTAGTTTACTTTTTTCTCCTGTTGTATAATCTTCTGTACTTAGCTGTTTCCCAGCCACTTTATCTACTTTTCCTGCCAGCTGAGTCGTCATAGTTCCTGCAAAATCATCATCATTGTTTAATGATTCGGCTATTTCTTTAAGGGTATCTAATGCTTGTGGAGCAGCTCCGACTACCTCATTGATTTTATTATCTGTCTCAAACTTTGTGTATGTATTGGACTGATCTGCTTTGCTATTCCATACTGACTTTTCACTATCGCTTACATATCTGTTAGTTGAACTATCCGTTATTTCATCTGTTGTTAATACTACTGCACCGGTTTTCCCATTAACAGAATCTACTGCATTCTCTGTTTGCGCTATCCACTCAGTTCCATCTTCAGTTCCTTTTACTGCAAGGACTTTCCTTGCATTCCCTGTTTTGCTAGGTAAAGGAGGTTCATATGTACCATCGTGGTTATGAATCTTAGGTGCATAGTCTGAATCATGATCATGCGAAGTAGGTGGAAACTTTTGAGGTTTATTATTAACACCATCCCACTCTACAGAGTCAGCACTATCTGCTGAATCAACTTTTCCATCATTATTGCTGTCGTATACTGTTTTGAGCATATCGCCGCCACCGGCATTGGATATACTGTCATCAACATACTTCTTAGTTGCAGGGTTAAAATCTCCATTTGGGGTATAACTTGTAGTATTGGTTTTACTTAAAAAATCACCATTAGCTATACTTTGATCTAATGAATTTTTAGTAGAATTAGCAGTTGCAACAATATCGTTTAGATTGGTCTTAGCAGTAACTGCAGTTGCAATGCTATTGTCTAAATTGGTATTAGTGATATTGGCTGTAGATGTAGAGGTATCTAAATCTTTCTTCACTATATTAGCGCTAGAAATACTTTCATCAAGATCGTATTCTTTACCTTCTAATAGTTTGTCTATTTTTTCCTTGGTGTACATTTTTACCGGTCTATCACTTTTCTCTGTCTTTACTTTGACAATGTCTCTCATCCATTCACCTCTTTTCATTAAGTATTTGGAATCAGTTGACAGGTTGTAGGGAGCTGAGTATTAAGGCGGCTACAGAAAGCCGCCACTACATTTTGGGTTTGTACTCTGTGCGCAACCCGGTAATTTTCAATAATAAGATCAGCTCCTTAGGCATCATATTTAACCCATATGTCACCATTACTACCTCCTGAAGGGTTAGCTGTTGAAAGTGTGATATTTCTAATTTGTTTTGTGGTATAAGCAGTATTGTTTTGGGCTGTAAATTGTGCAGCTAATGTCGTTGTAACGTTCTTTTTAACAATGTTAGAGTTTGCTGGTTCATATACTCCGCTATGATTATGGTTGCTATCTGCTTTACTATTTATTTGTGCTTGCAATTTGCCAAATGCCGAAAGCACAGTGTCCGTTGCAGTAATAGTAGCATTTGTAGCTGTAGATAATCCTGTAAGTATAGTTGCTCTTACAGCAGCTACAAAGTCACTTATCAGAGAAGCAGGGTGTGTACTTGGATGAATATATTTATTAGCTCCAACTGCTATTCCTGCTAACTTTGCTTTTTCTGCACCTGTATAATCATTTGTGCTAAGGCCTTTTCCTGCTTCTTTATCAACTTTATCATTATGTGCATCTTCTATGCCCTGTTCTATTTTGTTTAAGTTTGTAGGGCCTAATGCTGTTATGTCCTGCTGCCAATTGGTTTTTGTATACATGTTACACCTCCATCACTGTAATCTCGAATGATACAGTTAAGCTTTGGGTATTATCTTTTGTTTTGTCCATTGCTCCACAAGAAAACAGCTTTCCTGTGTCAATTGTATTAGAAGCACCATCGCAGAAGATTCCAACCTCTGAAAAGTTTAATCCATTGCCTTCATTCTCATCTAAATAGATCTCACTTACTAGAGTTGTCCCATCAATTAAAGGGTCTGTTACTTGTTTTCTCAGCTGTTCACTTGTAAGTAATATACTTGTTTGGATGGGTGCTGTGCCTGTTCCAAGACCTATATGACTTAATTCTTCGCTTAGTACATTTAATAATCTATTTAATCCTGAGTCAGTAATCATATTATCAATCCCCCACTACAATAAAGTGTTTCTGAGCAGATCGGAAATTGATGCAGAGCAATTGTTATTCTAGCCTTAATCCCAATATCATTATAAACTTTGAAAATAAGAGAAATAGGTGCATTATCGTCTAAAGTATTAGATTCTATTGCACCTACTCTACCCGTTAAACTACTCATTTGTTCTGTTAATTTGGCCATTTAACTCACTTCCTTTAATTCAGCAGAATGTATGACATCACTGGGCGTAATAGACGTTTGTACACTAGTAACTAACCATTCACTGTCAATATCCCATAAAGGCATTCTTACATTAACTTTTTGACCTATTTTAATTTCCTCTCGTGTTGAAAAGCATAGCAATCTTTTTATTTCAGATGTTCGCTTAAGTGCTGCTCTACCATATTTCCTAGCTTCTAATTTATCTGTTATGTCTTTGTTTTTAATCACTCGTTCATACAAACCATAATTATTAATACTGTTCGGAGCTTCAAAGAAGTCAACGATTTCAATAGTAGGTTTATATTTAAATTTTATGGTAACTCCATTATCAATAGGACTTTTATAATCCGGTCGATAGATAACTTTTTCTTTTTTATCAATTAAAAAATCCTGCTGTCCATCATCTTTACTTTTTATGTTGATGTTCACAGGATTGTCATTGACAAATGCTTCTGTATCGTTGGGTTCATACGCTATTTTATATATTTTACTCTTTCCGTCACCAACAAAGTATTCTTCTTCATAATTGGAACTGGCTTGTTTTGCTCCTAAAATCCATACTCTGTTAGTAAGTTCTTCTGTTTCATAGTCTATTTTTGCTGTGTCTACTATTATATTTGTACTTTCATCAAATACAGTTCCTACTTCCTCATAGTGTTGAAAGAAATGTATATCTTTGTCTTGGTCCACATATATGTACCAGTCTGTAAGATAATCTATGATCTTATTTAGGCTGTCAAATACTGTCTCATACCTTAATCTTAGCAGCTGTATAATGTTATTACATTCTTTAACATGATTTGTTGTAAATTCACTTGCTGCCTGATTAACTATATCTTTTATAATCAGATTT
>JAKSCF010000387.1 GCA_022360735.1 Clostridia bacterium | reverse complement strand
TTGATAAAGTAGGGGCAGCGTAAGCTGCCTCTAACCTTGAAATATTAAGAAAGCGAGTGATCATCTTGGTATTTGAGCTCTTGTTTAATGGAGTGTTGTTATTTTTTTTTGATATATTCTTACCATATTAATAATTATCAAAATAATTAATGCGCCTAAAATAAGCTGTGGCCACTGTTCAGGACCTAACTCTATTTCAGAAGAGGTGGGCATAGTTGCTCCAATATAGTAATAGCAGTAAACAAAAAAAAATAACAACACTCCATTAAACAAGAGCTCAAATACCAAGATGATCACTCGCTTTCTTAATATTTCAAGGTTAGAGGCAGCTTACGCTGCCCCTACTTTATCAATATTTTATTTCGTAACTTGATTGTAGAAATTCGTAAGAGTTGCATATTGCTCATCCCATATAGTCTGGAAATCAACAGCTCTTGCATAGCCTGGTCTTTGGTCAAGTGCATTTGATTTCATCCAACTCTGAAATCCTTCACTTGCATGTGCCTTTGCTGCTGCTGCTTCAAATGCATCTATCGCTTCCTGTGGTGTTCCTTTTACGCAAAGAATTCCTCTCATTGGGCCAAGATAAGATTCTATATCTTTTTCACCTGTACACTCTACATCAGGAAGCATAGAAAGTCTTTTTTCTGACGCAACAATAATAGGCTTCATATCGCCAGATTCAATCAACCCTTTAACTTCTGCTGGTCCTACGGTAGCAAGGTCAATGTGACCTCCAAGAATCGCTGCATTGAGTTCAGCACCGTTATTAAAAGCAACTAACGGAACCTCCACTCCTGCTTTTTCAAATGTTTGTAATACCATAAATGCATCAACACCTGTAACGGACATAACACCGGTTTTAACTTTACCAGGGTTTTCTTTTATATACTCTACTAATTCGTCCAAATTATTATAAGGAGCCTTAGAAGATGCAACAAGTACGTTGGTATCATGAACCAGTCTTGTTACAGGTATAAAGGTTTCACGAAAATCTATTGACATAAGCTCTTGAATGTCTGCAAGTATCAGAGATTGGGTACCGATCATAAAAGTATACCCGTCAGCAGGTTGTTTTGCAGTGTATTCGGTCCCTTGTACACCTCCGCCGCCTTCTACATTGTTAACTACAATTGGAACGCCAACTTCTTTTTCAAGTTCAGCAGCAAATGCTCTAAGTGTAGAGTCCGCGCCACCGCCTGCACCCCAAGGGCACACAAGCTCAATTTTTCTTTCAAATTTGAACCCGGTATCTTCTGGCTCCTGAACCTCAGGCTCCGGTGCTTCTTCTCCACATCCGACAAACACTAAAGTAAACATTAAAAGCAGAACCATTGATAATACAAATTTCTTTTTCATACTTTTCTCCCTTTCGTTATTTAATTTTTTTATATTATCCCTTTGATTTTTTTATAAAAGGGTATAATCTGAAAAAATTTTTAATCTGTCACTTTAACCTGACGTATCACATCAATAACAGACCCATCTCTATAGTTGATAACGCCTACCACCTTATCTCCAAAGTGTATTTGTTCAGGCTTTCCGACTAGTCTTTCAGCCTTTACTTTCAGCTCTTCTATTGTATATACGGGTATCTTAGCCGCTTTTAAGTTGTGTCTGAGCTCCCGTCTTAATGGATTGACTGCAATCCCCTGATCCGTTACCAGTACGTCAACCGTATGTCCCGGGGTGATGATTGTATTGACTTTATCAAGTATGCTTGGGATTCTGCCTCTTATTAAGGGGGCAACAATGATGGATACTGCTGCTCCTGCAGCCGTATCACAGTGTCCTCCCGATGCGCCCCTTATTACGCCGTCTGATCCTGTTATGACATTGACGTTGAAGTCAACATCTATTTCTAAAGCACTGAGTACTACTACATCCAGTTGATTAACCGCACTGCCTTCATCATCAGGGTTTGCATAGTAGGATGCATCTATTTGATAATGGTATCGGTTGTTTTTCAGGGATTCTGCTGCAGATAGGTCAAAGCTCTGTACATCTAATATTTTTCTTATTAATCCTTCTTCATGAAGCTTAACCATCTGACCGGTTATGCCGCCTAATGCAAAGCTGGCTTTTACATTTTTAGCAATCATTTTATCTCTTAGAAATCTTGTGGTTGCTAATGCTGCTCCTCCTGAGCCTGTTTGCATGGAGAATCCGTCTTCAAAGTAGCCTGAGCTTTCTATTACATCTGCTGCATGTTTTGCAATCAGTAAATCTCTTGGGTTTGTTGTAAATCTTGTGGCCCCTGACATGATGCCTTTAGGGTCGCCTATTGCGTCTACTTTAACCACATAGTCTACTTGGGACTGTGGTATTGCAAAGGGAAGGTTTGGGTACTCAACTAAGGTATCTGTAATGAGTACCACTTTATTGGCATATTGTGCATCCACTTTTGCATATCCTAATGAACCGCATACGGAGTGTGTTGCAGTATCTCTGGCATATCCGTTGGCATTTCCAAAAGCATCGCATGAGGGGACACCTAAAAAGGCCACATCAATTTCTACTTCTCCTGATGCAATGCATCTGGCTCTGCCGCCATGGGATCTTATGATGATGGGGATATCCATAAGTCCATTGGATATGGCTTCTGCTAAAGCACCTCTGACACCGCTGGTTTCTATCCTTTTGACTACTCCGCTTTTGATGTGCTGGATTAAGGGTTCATGTACATCTATTAATGAGCTTGCCGATAACACAAGGTCACCTATTCCCATTTTTGCTATGACATCCATCACCATGTTTACGATATAGTCACCATTTCTGAAGTGATGGTGAAAGGATATGGTCATTCCGCTTTTTAATCCCGACTCAACGATTGCTTCTTCTATGGTGTCTAGGAATTTACTTTTTATGGCATGGACTTGCCTTTCTTTTAGCTTTTGTGTGTTTTTTATGTGTCCGTTTGTTTCAGATATTTCATAGGGTCTTAGTTTCCCCAACCCTTGTATTTCTTCGGGGATTTCTCTTCCTACAGCATTTATCATTTATTCTCACCCGCCCTCACTTTATACATATACTCTTGCAGCATCGGCCAAATCGATGATTCTTTGAGCTCTTTGTACTATCGGTTTATCAATCATTTTTCCATCTAAGTTAACAACGCCTGAGCCTCTTGATTCTGCTTCTTTTATGGCTTGTATGATTCTCATTGATTTGTTTATTTCTTCTTCTGTGGGCGTAAAGATCCTATGAATGATCTCTATTTGTCTTGGGTTGATAATGGATTTTCCGTCAAATCCCAGTTGTTTGATGAGTCTTACTTCTTTTTCAAAGCCTTCTTCATCATTGACATCTGAAAATACTGTGTCGATGGCATCAATTCCTGCTGCTCTTGCTGCAAACAAAATCATGCTTCTTGCCGTCAGCAGTTCTATCCCATCCAATGACCGGGTTGTTTTAAGGTCTGTCACAAAATCTTCTGCTCCTATTGCAATGCCTACCAGTCTCTTGCTTGCTGAGGCTATTTGGTATGCGTTGATGGCTCCTAATGCATTTTCTACAGCCGCCATAAGTTTGATGGTCCCTACTTCTATTCCTATTTCTGCTTCCAGCTCACCGATTAATTCATCTATCTGTATGATGTCCTCCGGTTTTTCTGTCTTGGGCAGTCTTATGATGTCAGGCTTTACGCTTACCATGGCCTTCACATCTTCTTTTCCAAATGGTGTATCCAGACCGTTTATCCTTACAACAACTTCGCTTCTTCCGTAGTCAATGGTTTCTAATGCACTGTATACCAAGAATCTGGCTGCATCTTTTTCATTAATGGATACGGAGTCCTCTAAATCGAACATAATCGAGTCAGAGCCGTAAATATGTGCGTCTCGGATCATTCCCGGGTTATTCCCCGGTACATACAGCATGGTTCTTCTGAGTCTTTTCATTTGACATCCCCCCATACATATTCGGTTGATCTGCTTGCCCTGTATACGGCTGTTAGGATTCGTGCCTTTATGGTACAGTCCAAGGCCCCTTTGTCATTTGCATATACTATGACATCCGTCATCCCGGTTTCCTTTAGTGTTTCTTCAATGACTTTTACGATTTGTTTTCCAAATTGTTCTTTAACCGTACTTTTTAAATTAATGATGATGCCTTTTTGTGTGTTTCTTTCAAGCGTTATCATAATGTCACTTGATTCGAATGTTCCAGAGATTCCTACATCAATTAGTTTCATATGCCACCCTCCTTTTAGTGCCTGCTGTTCTCATTTTGTATTTTTCGAATAATGTTTCTTGCTTCTTTGGATATGATAAAATCATATGTCGTCTGAGGTACTAAATCTTGAATCTTTTCAAGATCATTACTGCGAATGTACGCTCTGACTATTGATGCGCTTACTGCTGAATCATCCACTGCCATTCTTGGTACTTCAATGACTTGTATTTGGTATCTAGGAAGCACCTCTTTCATGATTTGGTTATAGGTTCTTGTAACATGGCAATACGGCTCCTCTCCTATATACCTTTTATGGATGCCCAAAGATGGTGTAATGTGTTCTCCAAAAATTTTCAAATCCAATAAGGCATGCGTTTCAACCGCATCCTGGTATTCTTTTATAAAGTATGAAGGAAACGTGGCACTGGATATAATATAGTCCTTTCCTTTGTGCACAACAACGTTAGGTAAATGTTTAACGCCTTCTTTTATCAGCTCATATCGTACTTCAGCCGGAAAGCTGGATTTATCTTCGGATACTGCAAAGATATTGACTTGGTCATTACGTGCAGCTGCATATTCTATGAGATATTGATGCCCCAAGGTAAATGGATTACAGTTCATCACGATTGAAGCAATATCTTTTCCTTCGTGTTTGTGCTCTGAAATGTCTTCCAGATAGCTTTTGATGCCATTTGGTTTATTTTCCATTAAGACGACTTTAGAAATCACTTCAGAAATTTTATAAAATCCTAATTCAGAAAATAGAGTATAGTTTTCGGGCTTCGTATATAAAAAGAGATGTGTATTACCTCTTTGGTATTGTTCACTGACCAAATGAGAAACGATTCTGTTAGATAGCCCCATGTTTTTATATTCTTGGTCTACCGCGATACACTTCAAAATTTTCTGACAAAAAGAGCCGGTTGCAATTATTTTTTCTTTATCGAATAAAGCAACCGTATACTCGATATCATTATCAAATAAAAGGTCTTGTTCTCCCAAAAACTCCTGGATTCTCTTTTTTTCTGTCTCTGAAGTTAATAACATAATTCTTTCCTGAAAATGAGCAAATTCCAAAGACTTCATCCTTTCTTTAAATCATCTGATAACAAAACTTTTTGTATTTTATTATGCAGTTCAGCAGATAATATCGGTTTAACTAAATAGTCATCTATGACCGTACTGTTAATGTATCCGGCAACATTGTCATTAATAAAGCCGGTTATTAAAATAATCTTCAAATCCGGACGAAGCTCTTTCAGCTTCTTTGCCAGCTCTATGCCTTCTAACTCAGGCATATTTTGATCAGTAATAATCAGGTCAAATTCATATGGATTAATACAAATATTTTTTAAAGCTTTCAAACTGTTAGTTTCAGTGCTCACTTTATATCCAAACTTTTCAAGGCTTTTTTTCATCACTTTTACTATTTTATGGTCATCATCAACAATCAAAATGGATTCTTTACCTTCATCATAATCATCTCCGACCAATTTTTCATAATTTGTTTTTAATTCAATTCTGGGTAAATACACATTAAACGTGCTTCCCACACCTTCTACGCTTTTAACCACTACTTTCCCCCGGTGTCTTTCAATAATACCGTGGACAACCGATAAGCCAAGACCCGTACCTTCTCCAACTGGTTTTGTGGTATGAAAGGGATCAAAAATCTTATTCATCATTTCTTTACTCATGCCGCATCCGGTATCTTTAACAGTTATTTTTACAAATGTTTCATTCATCAAATCTCTGTTTTTCAGATCCTTTTCCTGGTTTTTAGATACAACTCTCATATCTATTTCCAGAAGACCGCCGCTTTCTTTCATAGCATAAATGGCATTTGTACACAAATTAATGAGCACCTGATGAATCTGTGTTGGATTTGCTAAAATATATCCACAATCTTCCTTGGATGTATGAACGATGTTGATATTATTGGGTATAGTCAATTTCACTAATTTTAATGTTTCATTCACCAATTCATTGATCTTTACAGGCTTAAGCTTAATGGTTGTATTGTTTCTATGACTGAATATGAGAATTTGTTCAATAATATCTTTTGCTTTCTTGGACGAATCATATATTTCACTTATTTCGTCATACATCTCCTCATCTTTACAGTCATTCAACAATAATTCAGAATACCCAAGAATAGGCGTCAATAAATTATTAAATTCATGAGCGATACCACCCGTTAAAGTCCCAATGGTCTGCAATTTTTGAGAGTGCTGTAATTGTACCTCACTTTTTCTCAATTCTTCGGTTGTTTTATTGAGTTCTTTCAGATATTTCGTTTCTACTTCAAGAGCTTCCTTATTCTTTTGCATTTTTAGTATAATAAACATTTCCATTGTTAAAATAATAACTACCAATGCTGAAATCTCAATTATTTTTTCAAGGCTTTTTCTTAAAGGTCCCTCAACTTCATCATAAGACATAGTCGTAGAAACCACCCAGAAATACTCTCCTATATATGCTCTGGCAAATGCATTGAGTTTTTTTGCTTTTTTTAGTACATTTTCTGTCCACCAGTATGAATGATATACCGAAGTACCTTCCTCATTAGTCAACTGCTGGTCAATAAGGTCTTCAAGTTCACTGAGATCAAGATAGGGATACAATTCCTTTCTTGTTTCTATAGAAGCAATACCAACTTTTTCTTTTACAGGGTGCATCAGAATGATCCTATCTTGGTCTTTTACCATTGCATAGCCTTTTTCACCACCCTTTGCATTCCTTACCAGCTTTTCATACATACTTTCCAATTTTACTGAAGCTGCTATTATACCTGCAAATTCTTCTTCAAAGAATACCGGCATGAACAAATTGACCGTAAATTCACCGTTAGAATCCTTGCGTGCTCTGCTGATATACTGAGTTTTGTTTTTTAAAACACGTTCAATGTCATCTTTCATTAGCAGCTCAATTTCAGAATTTATCGCTTTGTTTGGATATTGGTATATAATTTCTCCGGAACTGTCTATTTCATATATCATCTGAATATCGTGATTCTGTGCTTCTACAAATGCATTCAATGCTGACTGTATAGATGTGATATCTCCACTTTTGACGCCGTAAGCAAATTCTTCGTTTAAAGTAAGTATCTTCAATCCGTCCATCTTTTCGCTGACAAATACCTCCAGACCTTGGCAAATAGATTTACTGATTGTTAGAAGATGCTGCTGCTGCTGACTGATTATGGTACTCTTATCCGTCTCATAGGCTTTAAATCCCATCCTCACGAGAACAATTATAAGGGCCAGTACAATCAGCATTGTATACAGCACGGCTTTACTTGTTTGCAATTTTTTTGTCATTGAATTTATCACAGTCTTTGTATTTTTATCCAACATTTTTACACCCCACAAAGAATTAGTATATTTTCTTATATTATATGTCCATTATACTTGTTTTCAATAATTACCAATCTACTTTCCTCTTCGAAAACATAGGGTGTTGTCGGTATTTTAATAAGTAATTTTACTTTTCAAGAACTTTTGTTATATGGGTTATTTTAAATATAAACTCATAATCTTAAAATATTCTGACAAAATCTTAAAATTCTTTAAGATTTGCACCTGTAAATTGTTTTTTAAAAAAATTGT
>JAKSCF010000601.1 GCA_022360735.1 Clostridia bacterium | reverse complement strand
GGCAATGATAAAGAGGATCACCCCGGTCATCTTGGCGCTGTTCACGAAGATCCGCGGCAGGTTCTCGAAGGTCACCGTACGATAGAAGATGGCGCCGATGAAAAGCCCGTAGAGGGCGGCGACCGCTGCCGCCTCGGTGGGCGTAAAGATCCCGCCGTAGATGCCGCCCAGAACGATGCCAGGCATCAGCAGCGCAGGCGTGGCGCGACGCAGGGTCTCGGCAACCTCCCGGAGCTCCAGGCGGCCGGCATCGGCCCAGCCGTTCAGCCGTACCAGCACGTAGGTCAGGATCGCGAGCAGCGCGGTGATGAAGATCCCCGGCAAAAGCCCGGCCAGGAAGAGTTTGCTAACGGACTGCTGCGCCATGGCACCGTAGATGATAAAGACGATGCTCGGCGGAATCATGATGCCGAGGGTGCCGCCGGCGGCCATGAGCCCGGCGGAAAACGAGGGTGGATAGCCGAGCCGATTGAGCTCAGGGATGGTCACCCGGCCCAGCGCCGCGGCCGAGGCTGCGGAGGATCCCGTCATGGCGCCGAACAGCGCCGAGGCGATCGCCGCCCCGACCGCCGTCCCGCCGGTGATTGGCCGGGTCAAGGCACGGACGAAGTCGACCAGCGGCGTGGCCATCCGGCCTTCCACCATGACGTTGCCGGCCAGGATGAAAAAGGGGATCGCCAGCAGCACGAAGCTGTCCAGGTTGGCGAACTGGGAATGCGCCATCTGGGTGAGCGAGGTGACGTCGAAAAGGAGCACCGTCGCCAGCCCGACGATGCCGAGCGCAAAGGCAACCGGCACACCGAGAACGAGCAGCAGGAACAGCGAGCAGATGAGGAAAAGCGCCATGGCGTTAGGACTCTCGGCCAACGGGGCTGGCCGAGTCAGGCCGGCCTGCCTTGGGCCCCTGCCCCGAAACCTGCTGCACCAACGTGATCGCCAAGCGCAGACTCATCAGGGCAAAGCCCAAGGGCACGATCAATTGAAAGACCCAGATCGGTATCGACAGATCGCTATCCGTGGGACTCAACCCCAGGAAGCGACTGTCCTCCACCAGGAGGTATCCGGCGTAGACCAGGGTCAGCGTGAACAGCAGGCAAAGGGCGGTGTCGAATATCTCGAGCCGGTGCGACCAGCGGCGCGGCAGATAGTGCAGCAGGAACTCCACCCTGATGTGCGAACCGTCCCGGGTGGCCGCGGCAGCGCCCATATAAGCGGTCCAGATCAGCAGGTAGCGGGACAGCTCCTCGGACCAGAGCAGCGAGAAGCCGAGGAAGCCGCGTCCGAGGATTTCCAAGCTGACGATGATCAGACCGACCAGGAGAATGAGACCGCCAAGCCCGTACTCGAACCAGCCGAGAACTTGCTTGGCGGCCGTCATCGCGAAACCGCCCGGCATCTTACATCTTGGTACCGCTCGCGCTGCGGAGCGCGTCGACGATCGGCTTGCCGTGGGTCTCCTCCGCCTCGCGCCAAATCGGTGCGACCGCCGCCATCCAGGCGTCCTGCTCCTCCTCGGTCTGCTCGTGCAACTGGACGCCGGCAGCCTTCAGCTTCTCCATCGCATCCGCAGCGGCCTGGCGAGCCCGCTCGCGGTGCCGCACGGTCACTTCCGTCACGGTCTCCTGGATCAGCTTCCGGTGCGCCTCGGGCAGGCCATCCCACCACTCGGCGTTCACGGCCCAGGGGTAGAACGCGAAGTAGTACTTGGCATAGGTGACGTGATTGACCGTCTCGTCCCACTTGTAGGAAACGAAGGCGTCGGCCGGCGTGTTGAGGCCGTCGATCACGCCCTGCTCGAGCGCCCCGTTGACCTCCGTAATATTGATCGGCACCGCCCGGGCGCCGAGCGCTTCCAGGGTCTTGGCGTTTGTCTTGCC
>JAKSCF010000706.1 GCA_022360735.1 Clostridia bacterium | reverse complement strand
TCATATAAATATATTGTAAAATACTTAATTGTAAGCATATAATTTAGTATTATATATAATAGAGTGGAAAGTATTGGATAAATTACCTTAAATGAATATAATCAAAATATTTTAGGGTAAACTTTTTTATGTTAAAATAGTATATATTTAGATTGGAAGTGGGCAACAGAATGAAAATTTTTATAAAATATTTTTTTGTTACGTTTTTGCTATTTACTGTTGTTTTTACAGGAAGTATGTGGGCATATGATGCTGTTTTTGAAGAAGTACCCAGGCTACAGGGTGAGGATGGCGATTTTATAATTGATAACCCATTAGGTGCTGATAATGAAGACGCAGAACCCGGTTCTTTTGAATACATGTTTAGTCACAGTGATAGAATAAATATATTGCTTTTGGGAATGGAAGGGGCTCGTACAGATACCATTATGGTGGCGAGTTTCGATCCGGATAGTAAAAAAATTAACTTGATTTCAGTCCCTAGAGATACATATTACCCTAGAAATGAGCATCATAATGCAGATAAGAAGAAAATGAATGCAATATATTATGATGAAGGTGTTTCGGGCTGTGAATCTGCTGTCAGTGATATTCTTTTAGGAATGCCTATTCATTACTATGTAAGGGTAAAATATAATGGTGTCGAGAAAGTGGTAGATTCTTTAGGTGGAGTTCCTGTATATGTTCCTATGAATATGGAGTATGATGACCCTTATGATTCACCACCATTGCGCATCAGATTAAGCAAAGGCCAGCAAACATTAAATGGTAAAAAAGCTGTGGAATTTCTAAGATTTAGGAAAAACAACGATGGAACAGGATATCCGGATGGGGATATAGGCCGAATAAAAGCACAACAAGATTTTATGAAAGCCGCATTTAAGAAAACCTTAAGCTATCGATTACCCATTGTTGCCAATACGGTAGTAAAATATGTAAAAACAGATATTCCACTATCAGAAGTTGCATCCATGGCAACATCCGCCGTAGGTATGTCATCACAAGACCTATCTACATATTCTCTTCCGGGAGAAGCAGTTTATTCAGAAGGATTATCCTTCTTTTTACCTAATGTAGAAGATACAGCAGCCATGATAGAAAGTATATATGAAACCAATGCTACAGAAGATTAAGTAACAAAAGAAGAAGAATAAATCATAAAAGTACTTGCAAAAGTACTTTTATTCTTAAAGAATAATTACAAACAGTATACTGAAAACTACTCATATTAGAAATACTAACATAAAACAACACAACCACCGTTGCAACAATGAACAAAATGTAGGGTTGGGTCTCAGTGCTCGACCATTACCCTAGCAGAGGTCTTAGATATATAAAAAATGGACAAACTATACACCGTGGATTTAGAATGCGCAGCGAACATCCCCCTGTGGTGTTCCTTACACCGCAAAAATAGCAAACAGATAAACATAGCAACGTAAATCAATCATAAACCAAGACCCTAAATTAAAAGGAAGTGTACCAAATGAAAAAAGAAAAAATAATCATAGCATTTCTTTGTATCGTACTGCTGATTGTTACCGCTCTATGGATATATCCGTACTATCAACAATATAAAGAAGATATGAAGGTAGTCAATCATGATGGCAAAAATGAAACTGAGCAAGCAGCAGAAGCTCATGAAATAATACCTCAAGAAAAAATAAAATCCAATGCTATCGCGCAGCTGATATATTCATCGGATGAAGTATACTTAGAAAGCTATGTGGGATCAGAAAATCTAATTTTTTTATCCAATGAAGATAAAAGCAGCTTACAAGAATTCATTAGAGGTATGGAATTGAAATTTGACGAATACTTGAGTATGGAAGCTCAAGATTTCAAATTCATCCTCCACTTAAAAAATAAAAATATAGGCATATATATTGGACGAGATTGTATGTTTGTAGAAGATGGTCATGGTTATGCCGGATATGATGTAAAAGAAGAATCAATAGCATCATTAGTGGACCAACTGAACCAAACATATTTAGAATATCTCAACCAGTATTTAAAAGGGTTAGAATTAGAAAAAATAAAAGTTGAAGCACTAGATGTCAAACAAACATATTTTGCCACAGAATCTGATATTAAAGATATTATTGACAAGATTAATTTTATTGACATTGTAGATAATGGTCAAATGATGGAGGTGCCTGCTGAATACCCTTACTATCAAATAATACTTGAAACAAAAACCGGAGATACAGTATTATCTTTAGTCAATGATGAAGTGATCTTAATCAATTTGTTAGGTGAAGATGCTTATTTTAACTATGAAATTGAATTTAAAGATTTAATAACAAGCTATTTTGAGTGGGATGAGCAGATAGAAGAAGACATTTATAATAAAATGTTTAAAGCGAAATCTATAGCAATAAAAGATTCAGATATGGAATTTACTATGGAAAAAGATAAGTATTATTGTCTTCAAATGATTAGAACGCTCATTAATGCTAATAAAGAAAAAGTGATCAGAGTAGATTCTGACCAATCCATACGTGCCCAATTACAATTTAATTTCGAGGACAATGAAGAAGAGATAACAATTTACGATAATTATATAAAATACGGTAATGATATCTATAGAAGTCTGCTCATTGGAGACAAACTAACTGAAATTCTAAATATGGCCACAATGAATGATGAATTAAAAAACAAAAACAGCCATAATATACCATAAGGGCCTACATTTTACAGTTCCAAAAAAATGTAGGGGTGGCTTACCGTGGCCACCCTTCAAACTGTTCCCTGATTCAAGATATCTTTCTTCCAACCCTTAACACTCTGTTATAAACTTCCTCAACATTATACCCAAAACATTCAGCAGATAAATTATAAACAGCTTCCAATCCGTTGGTAACAATTTGTTTTCTTAAATCATCGTTATCAATACTTTCAAGGATCTTATTTGAAAGCTCACTTTCTTCATTAAAAATTACGCCGTTATAGTTATTTTTTATAAGTTCTTTGATATTATCATCCTGCCTTACAATAGTTGGTACCCCCGCAGCCATAGCTTCCAGTATAGTAAGACCTTGAGTTTCTGTCTTAGAAGCGCTTATAAATAAGCTGGACATTTGATAGTACAAACCTGTTTCTTCCCAAGGTACTTTTCCGGTAAATAGAATCTTGTGATTTAACCCCAGCCTGAAAGTTAATTTTTCTAAATCATTTTTAGCAGGACCATCACCAACAATAATCAAACGTAAAGGTTCATCTTTTATGTTTTTCATAGCTTTTATGATAACGTCAATACTTTTTTCTTCTGCGATTCTTCCTAAAGACAGAATAACCTTTTCATTTTCCTGAATACCCATTTGCAAACGCTTTGTCTCTATTTGATTTTCTGTAAATAATCCTTTTTTAAAATTATCTAACTTAATTCCTGTTGGTATCGTATAAATCTTATTGGTGACACCGTATCTCCTTAACGCATTTTTTGTCTTTTCAGAAGGTGCAATAACTGAAGCACACTCATTGAGATATAACCTAGACCCTACCTTAGACAATTTGGTAGCAATTTTTTTATTGATATAATGCTTAGCAACATAATGCGTATAATCTTCATACATCGTATGATAAGTATGTATAACTGGAATTCTTAATGTCTTTGCTATCAATCTCGCCATAAGGCATACACTGAATTCAGTTTGAGTATGAATAATATCCAAGTTCAATCTTTTTATCTTCCTTAAAACAGAAAAAGGATAAATGACACCAATCCTAAAATCCTTACATTTTCTAAAAGGAACAGAAGGTATCCTAAGAATCCCCGGTTCATTGTTTTTATAACCCGGTACTTTTACAGTAACAATCGTAACGTTATGTCCTCTTTTTTCTAACTCTTCTTTTAATATAATAGTAGATGTTACAACACCATTGATTTGTGGATAGTAACAATCTGTAAATATCCCAATATTCATAATCTGTTACCTCTCTTTTGAAACCATTTATTATTTCCTTATCTATACTTTACAATATATTTGTTAGAAATGTATTAAAATCATAATATCTTTTTAAGAAAGTAATGAAAATTATGTGTTGTATTTATTATATATTTTACCATACTTTTACACAAAAAATTGACGAAAATTATGCAAAATGTTACAATGAAGCCAGTTTGCAGGGTCATATTACATACAATTCAATAAGAAAATGTGTACAGTAAATATGAAAAAGAATAACCATTTAAGATATATAATAAAATTGAATATGTTAAGGAGAACGTTGTTCAATGATGATAGGTAAGACTGTAAATGATGTTGTTATAAAAAAATTGTGTACCGGATGTGGTGTTTGTAGTGGTATTTGTCCGACTCTTGCAATTGATATGAGAATTGATTGTCATGGTATATATTCACCAACTATTAATGAAAAGAAATGTATTAATTGTGGCAATTGTATTAAGGTATGTCCAGGACATGAATTTGATTATTTTTATTTTAATGAAATAATACATCACAAGATTCCTGAAAATCCTGCTATAGGCAATTTTATTACTGCATTTGCTGGACAAACTCTGAATAAAGATATTTTAAAAAAAGCTCAAAGTGGTGGCTTTGTATCAACCACTCTAATTTATTGTTTAAAAGAAAAAATAATTGATAGTGCTATCGTGACAAAGTATAGTAAAGAAGATCCTTTTTTACCTGAAGTTTACATTGCAAGAAACGAAGAAGATATTCTTAATTCTGTTGGATCAAAATATAATCCTATTCCAATGGGGAAAATGATTAAAAGAATTTTAGAAGAAGAAGGTAGATTTGCATTTGTTGGGACGTCATGTCAAATTCAAGGAATGAGAAAAGCAGAACAACAATTTCCAAAATTGAAAGAGAAAATTTCTTTATATATAGGATTACATTGTTTAAGAGTTTTTAACTATCATTATTTTGATCATTTTTTAAATAAAATTAAAAGGAAGAAAGAGGATATTCAAAATTTTAGGTTTAGAGACAAAGCATGGCGAGGATGGCCCGGGGATATAAGAATTGAGACAAAAAACAATGAGACTATTAATATACCAGGACATTATAGTCGATCGATAAGACCTTATTTTGGTAACTGGAGATGTCATTTTTGTTTTGATAAATTTAATGAGTTTTCAGATATATCGTGTGGAGATTGTAGAATATCAAAGCATTATAACGGGCAGAAGGTTAGTGATACTTATTATAAAAATGAAGGAAAATCAGATATCGTTATAAGGACTAAAAGAGGAAAAGATATTATCGATAAAATGAAAGATAATAAATGTATAATTTTAGAAGAAGAGAATTGTAATGAACTAATAGAAAGTGTTGTTGTAGCAGAAAAAAAACTTGGAATGAATTGTTTCATAAGCTTTGCTAAATTGGTAGGGCTCAGTTTCCCATCTTATGGTGTTAGATTTGAAATAGGTGGAGGGAGCAAAAAAGATAAAATAATTGAGAAATTACTT
>JAKSCF010000123.1 GCA_022360735.1 Clostridia bacterium | reverse complement strand
CTGATATTTTCTCTTACTTTGTTACGACTGCTTCTATCACCGGATCACCGAAAGTAATACCTGCCATAGCCATTATGCTGCTATGTGCTTGGGTAGTAAAAGAAGGTATTGAAGTAATGGGCAGGTTTGCATCTTTGTTTTTAATTCTATTTGTCTGTATTATAGCTATCGGGGTAATATTTATGATTCCTAAAATGGAAATAAACAATCTTCGTCCTATATTCAATGAAGGTATAAAACCAACTATAGAAGGTGCTATTTATACCATTGGGTTTCCTTTATCGGAATCCGTTATATTTATTATGATTTTTACTCCGTCCAAAACTGGGAATTCCCCCAATAAGATTTACATTAAAGCTTTGTTAATTGCAGGTCTAATATTATTCATAACTTCTCTCAGTGAGTTCTTGGTTTTAGGAACAGATGAATATACTAAAACATATTTTCCTGCATATAAGGCTGTTTCAAGAATAAATATTGGTGATTTTATTCAAAGAATGGAGATAATACCGGCAGCTGCCTACGTAATAGGAGGATTTGTTAAATTAAGTATATGTTTGTTAGCAATTACTAATGGGGTTGCTAAATTATGTAATTGTCGTGATTATAGATTAATTGTAACACCCATTACTTTACTCATGATTAATGGTTCTCTTTTTGCCACAAGTAGTATGATGCATTTATTCGCATGGACTGAGGAAATATGGACCACCTTTTCACTACCATTTCAGGTGATTTTACCAATTATGATATGGATTGCTGCTGAAATAAAGAAAAAGAAAATAAAAGCCGTCAATCCTTCCATGCAAAAATAGTTATTATCAGTGAAGAAATTGGAAAAAATAAGGATAAACTAGTAGGTCTTTTAGACTTTCTTCTAAGAGATATCGGATTATTGGAAAAAGATCAAGTCGGATTGGAAACGGTATTTTTCAAACTTAAGGATAGAAGTTGATGTAGAATTAAACATTAAAGGAAGTGCTATAAGATCTGAGACTATTGAAGTAGGTGAATAGAGAATGTTTGTGTTGGTTATTTTAGTTTATGTTTTGATAGGTATCATTGAGATTGTGCCGCTTATAAAGAACAATCAGAAAAAAGAATTGATTTTGTATAGCTTTCTATTTGTTGCTGCATTTATCTTAAGTCTGTTATTGAGTTTAGGTGTGGATATTCCAAGCCCAGCAGATTATATTCAAAAAGCTGTTGAAGCGATCATTGGAAAGTAAGATAAAGTTGGGGATTAGTTGATTAGCTTCATCTTAATTTCTGCAACAATATAAATGATAATGGGTGCTATAAACTGAAAAGGAAATGCAAAGTACCCCCAAAAATCGGAAATCCACTCAAACATAAATATTGTACTTTCATAGAAATAGTAGGATACGGTAGCAATAAGTAATCCCGTTGGGGTTGCTATAAATCTATAGTTATCAAAATTAAATATTTTTGCAAAACCCCTGCTAACTGCAAGCAGCAAAACACTTATCTTTAAAAATCCGCCTAATATAAAGGTTGCCCCGGATAATATCTCTAATCTTGCAGCTTCTCCCCCAATAGATAGTCGGGTGAAGGTTTGATAACCCGGAAAATAATACATCAAAGTTTTATCAACCCCCATGACCAAAACTTCAGTTAATACAAGTATAAGTATTAAACTTCCACCCAGTATTGACCCATATAGGTATATTTTTGTGAAAGATATATTTTTTTTTGAGTTTGTGAAAATCATTACAAAGGCAATCGTTTCTGACAGAGGAAATAAAAAGGTTAATATACCGCCTTCAACAACAGGTCTAAAGCCCTGATTTAAAATCGGGTAAAGATTTTTTATATTCATGTTAGGAATTAATAATATTGTGCCTAAAAATAAAAATGTAATGATGATAGGAAAAAAAAACTCCGTCCATCTTGCCATGACTTCAATACCGGCTTTTATTCCATATATGCACAATATGGTTAAAACCATATAGGTCAATAACTTAGGCGTGTCAACAAGAGCTGCAGTAATAATAAAATTATTAAATACACTCATAACGGACAGCATATTGGTCGCAACATAAATAATTAATAAAAAACTAAGTATCTTACCTAAAACTTTTCCAAAAATAGACTCATTGATATCAAATAAATCTTTCTCAGGATATAGTTTGTGTAATCTGGAAAACATTAACATGAAAGGCACTGAAATAACCATACCCAAAATGATAGCCAGCCAAAAATCTTGTTTGGCTTCCATGCCACGTGTTAGAACAAAAGTTTCGGCTACAACAAATAGGGCTACTAGGAAGATTGCTTGCTTTTCAGAGATAACTTCGTTATTCATCCATTCCTCCAAAACCAT
>JAKSCF010000124.1 GCA_022360735.1 Clostridia bacterium | reverse complement strand
TTGAGGATGGTATCCATCATTCCCGGCATGGAGATCACCGCACCGGATCTTACTGAAACCAATAAAGGGTCATTGGTATCACCAAATTTTTTATTGGTTTGTTCTTCCAAGTAACGCAATTTATTTTGTATTTGATCCATTATTTCTTTTGAAATGGTTTTAGATTCTTCATAATATCGATTACATGCTTCTGTAGAAATGGTAAACCCAAATGGTACAGGCAAACCAATTTTAGTCATTTCCGCTAAGTTGGCACCTTTTCCACCTAAAAGATTTTTCATTTCTTTTTTGCCTTCATCAAAAGAATAAACATATTTATTTGTCATTTATCTTCCCCCTTTATTTAAAATGCATAATATCAAAAATAATGCTCGCTGTCTCTTCTACAGCTTTTGTGGATACATCAATAACCGGGCATCCGACTTTTTTCATAATACTTTCAGCATAATCCAATTCGTTTAATATTCTTTCCATACTTGCATAGTTCGCATCATTATTAAGTCCTAACGCTTTTAATCGTTCTTGACGTATTTCATTTAATTTTATTGGGTTAGTTGTAAGACCTACTATTTTTCTTTTATCAATTTTGAATAATTCTTCTGAAACAGGCACTTCCGGTACTAAAGGCACATTTGCAGCCTTAATATTTTTATGTGCTAAATACATGCTTAAGGGTGTTTTGGATGTTCTTGAAACACCAATTATGACCACATCGGCTTCTCTAATACCTCTAACGTTTTTACCGTCATCATATTTAACAGCAAATTCTATAGCTTCTACCTTTCTAAAATATTTATCATCTAATTTTCTTATAAGTCCGGGTTCATTTATGGGTTCCTGATGAAAAAGATTTGAAAAAGTGTTCACAATGCAAGACATAATATCTATAATAGGAATATTATGACTTTTAGCTGTTTCAATGAGAATCTTTTTTAATTCAGGAACGACTATTGTGAAAACGATCATGGCTTTTTCATCGCATGCATCACTCACAATATCTTTGATCTGACTTTCATTTGATATGTACGAATATCTTTTTAATTGGTGGGACACATTTTGGAATTGGCTTACAGCAGCTTTAACAATCTGCTCTGCCGTCTCACCGATTGAATCGGACACCACATAAATGTTATACATAATTTATCCTCCTAGATCTTCATCCTTGCAAGGTCTACCAATAATCTAGTGATATTGGTTTTGGTAATCTTTCCAGTGATTTTATAATGTTTTTTTTCTTCTTCAAGAACTTCCTCAACGACTGGAAGGCTGTCGACTTCATGTTCAATGATTCTAATTGCCGCTTCTAAAGCAGTATCCGTATCTTGT
>JAKSCF010000531.1 GCA_022360735.1 Clostridia bacterium | reverse complement strand
TGTCATCTCTACAATCCTCGATGTACATCCTAACAGCATCAGCTAGAGCATTTACGGTTTGCTCATTATAGCTACCGGCATCACTTAAGGCTGAAGACACAGTCGCCATTACGCGGGTGTGGATATATGCTTCTGTTGAACCATCAGATTTTACTACTGTCAATGACAAACTCAGTCTCCGTCTGGTTCCATTATTTCTTTAACTTCCTGAATGAATTGGCCGACTTGCTCAAATTCCTGGTAAACACTCGCAAATCTAATATATGCAACCTTATCCAGGTCCTTGAGGTGTTTCATCGTTATAGAACCAATATTTGTTGAAGTAACTTCGAGGGCATTAAGATGTAATATATCGTCTTCCACAGCCTCAGCAGTGTTAGCAATTTCTTCCGCAGAAACCGGTCTTTTGTAACATGATTTTCGAATGCCTTCCTTAACTTTTTCACGATTATAAGGGACACGGCTACCATCTTTTTTTACAACTGTTAATTTGATGATTTCTTCTACTCTTTCATAGGTAGTAAACCGTCTCTTACAGCTCAAACACTCTCTCCGTCGACGAATAATTTGGCCGCTTTCACCTGAGCGTGAATCAACCACTCTATCATCGTCATTTTTGCAAAAGGGACAACGCATTGATTTTAAAAATCTCCCTTCAGGATTTCCGAAAAGATTAGTGCCATATAGTTCAATAACTTATTGTTTTCAATCTAATTATAATTTTCATAAGGCAATGAAGTCAATAAAAATATTATATCTTTATTATGGTTGTTTTTTGAATTAAACTTCAAAATAATGAAGTGATACTGTAGGATAGGAGCTGGCACACTTATACTAAAATATCCTAAATAATGGCTGGTAATGAAAGAAAACTTTTTTACTCGACAGAGGTTGAAAAAAAGCTAAACTTAAACAATTGCTAGCTACTGTTTTATATATTTATTGCGTAAAGTGTAATTTTATAAAGAGTTATGTTTAAAATTAAAAGACATTCTATTATATTTTACATTTCTAAGTGATTTTTCGCATTTTGTTCGCATTATCTTTTTTTGACTTTTAGTAGTTTGGTTATTTTAATAATGAATAAAAGAGGCTTTACGATCATAGAAATTATTCTTGCAGTTGCCGTGTCAGCGATTCTGTCCGGGGTAGTTATTGTATCGGCGTATAGGCATTTCAATCTCACTTCTGAGGCCTCTTTAAAGAGCATTCTGGAAGAAATGGTAGAAAAGGCACAGTTGCTGAGTTGTTCCAGTGGGGTTCCGGTAGGTATTTATTTTGATCGGCAAAATGAGGTAGTATCTATATATTCATCTCATACTGTTAATGATAACCATAAATCGGGTAATTTCGAATCAAATCAATTTTATGTCGGAAAGTATAATTTACCCATAAATGTTAAAATGGGAAGAGTCTTTGTTGATAAATCGAACAACTTAATCAGTGAAAATAGGATTGTTTTTTACCCAAATGGTTTTTCTGATTCTGGTAAAGTTGAGTTTGAAGTGGCTAAAAAGAGCATATCATTTAACATTAGCTCATTTATGGGAGTAGTTGATTCAACCCAATTAGAAACTGGTCAGTGTTTGGACTTAGATAAGATCGATAAGACCTCAGATGAAATATTTAAATAACAAAGGTAAGCGCGCAGGTGACTTCGGGTTTACAATCATTGAGGTCTTACTGGCAGCGATTTTGCTTGCAGCTGCTCTTTCAGTTCTTCTTGCAATTACCAGCAGGTCATCATTTGCTCATGTAAATAAGACTGGCAATGAGTTAGCGATTTTGCTCGCTGATGAAACCCTGGAAAGAATAAAATCAAGCCTGGACAAGCTTCCTAAGGATAAGGCAAGGATGTCGGGGCAATTTGCCGAAAACTATCCAGGCTATTCATGGCAGGCAAACCTTGAGCCAGGCAAAAATGGCATTATTAAAGTAAATGTTACAGTTTTTTGGGATTTTAACAATATCGAGAATAGCTATTCTTTGTCTACCTGGTTTTATGAGGATGGGCTTAAGTGAAAAAGTTCAAACAAAAATCCTTTACCCTTATTGAGCTGGTACTAGCAGTTATGCTAACAGTAATGATTGTAGTTGCAGCTTCAAACGCAACTCGTTCTATAATTAATGCAAAACATAACTTAACTTTCCAGGATGAGCTTCTTAATAGAGCTACATTTATGCTTGACTCTGTGTGTTTGGATTTATGTAATATCTACAGAGATAAAGTCGATGGTGCTTATGCTATTTCCTTGTTTCCATTAGGAAGTACAGGTAATTTTTATGACCGACTGAAATTCTATTCAGTCTGTGATCCGGAGCTTGAAGGTAGCCTGGCATATGTAAATGAAATAGAATATGGCTTACTTGAGTCTGGATCCGGAGGAAAAGGCTATTTGCTTGGCAGACGAGTTGCTCCGGTAGAAAATGTTTCTTTTGGCAATAATAAAGGTAAGGTTTTTGTATTGTTAGATGGTGTTAAGTCCTTACGCTTTGAATTTTGGGATGGAGCTTCCTGGCAAAGGTCTGTTTTGTCTGGCGAATCTTTCC
>JAKSCF010000661.1 GCA_022360735.1 Clostridia bacterium | reverse complement strand
TAACGCATGATGCTGATATGTTTTCTATAGACTATTGTCTGAAAGGAAGACTGGAATACACGTTAGAGAATGACACATGTCTTTATCTAAAAGCAATGGATACAAGTATATCAGATATGTCATCGGTTGGAAGAAATTTTGAACTGCCATTAAACCAATATAATGCAATTACAATAGCCTTTTATTTCCCACAAGCTCAGAAATCAATTGACAGCAGTATTACTGAATTCCCAGTGAACCTAGTAGATTTGAGATCAAAATTCATTAAAGGAGCCACGCCTCATATTACTAGAAATGATCAGGGTTTGAGCAAGATATTTCTTGAGATCAATAAAGCAAGAGAAAAAAAAGAAGATATTTTTTTTAGGATTAAAATATATGAGCTATTATTGTATTTGGATTCATTGGATCATGATGGGAATGAAAGTAAAAGTGAGTACTATCAGAAAAGTAATGTTGACAAGATAAAAGCCATTCAGTCGTTAATAACAAGCGATTTAAAACATCATTATACATTGGATGAATTATCCGAAAAGTTCAATATTCCTTTGACGAATATGACTAGATGTTTTAAGGGAGTGTTTGGGACAACGATATATTTTTATATAAAAGAATATAAAATGAATTTTGCTGCAAAGGAAATTATTGGAAAAGATTTGTCTGTTGCAGATGCTGCTTTATGTGTTGGATATTCGAATCCTAGTAAGTTCTCAAAAGCCTTTAAAAGTGTAATGGGAGAGTTACCTAGTGGAATTAAAAATCGTAGAAAGTGAATTAAAAATGATTCAATTATGGAGGTTAGAATATGAAAGACCATTGGATTAGGAAAGTGATGCGGCATACGTCAAATTGTAAGTTTAAAATACTGTTTTCCGTTCTTTTTGCAATCATCGGTGTTTTAGGAGGGTTACTGCCATATTATGGTGTCTACAGAATTGTGATAGCATTGACAAATGAAACCGGCGAACTAAGTAAAATTATATTTTGGGTAATATTTTGCTTAGTTGGTTACATTATAGGCACAGTATTTCATACCATGTCTACCATGCTTTCGCATTTATCTGCGTATACAATACTGAATAATATAAGGCTGAAAATGTCAGAAAAATTAATGGGTGCTCCATTAGGTGTTGTTAAAAGCGAGAAGATAGGTAAGCTAAAAAATATTATTGTGGATCGGGTTGAAATAATAGAACTTCCTATAGCACATATGATTCCGGAAGGGTTATCAAATCTTCTTCTTGCTGTGAGTGTTTACGCATACTTAATAGTTGTTGATTATAGAATGGCGCTTGCAACACTCATTACTGCTCCCATAGGGTTTGCTGTAATAGGGGTGACGCTTAGAGGATATACTGAAAAGTACCAAAATTTCATGAAGGCAAGTGATCATGTTAATAGTGTAATCGTAGAATACTCAGAAGGAATCCAAGTGATTAAGATGTTCAATCAATCGGATACTTCGTATGCGAAATATGAGAATGCCATATTTGATTTCCGAAAATATATATTGGACTGGGGCAAAAGCATTATGACTGCATTAAGTTTTTCAATGTCGATGTTACCGTCCACGCTTCTTGGGGTTGTGCCTGTAGGTATTCTTCTTTACCAAAGAGGTTCTTTAACACCTGCAGAGTTTGTATTGTGTATTTTATTAGCAATGGGAGTAGTACCGGCGCTTATAAATGTTCAGTCCTTTGTGAACAATTCTAAAATGATTGAATATGCAGTTGAAGATGCAGATGAAATATTGAATTTACCACAGCTGACAGATTGCGATGAGTTTGTAGATATAAAGAATTATACAGTAACTTTTGAAAATGTTAGCTTTGCATATAAGGACAACAATAAGGTTCTTAAGAATGTAAATATAAAAATAGACAGTAATTTTACAGCCTTGGTTGGTCCATCCGGTAGTGGTAAATCTACTATTGCAAAACTAATAGCAAGATTCTGGGATGTTTCTGACGGTAAGCTATGTATTGGCGGTGTAGATATTAGAAAAATACCACTTAAGCAACTGTCTAAATGTATCAGTTTTGTCTCACAAGATAATTTTTTATTTGATTGTACTCTTTTAGAAAATATACGAATGGGAAATCCTGAAGCAAATGATGAGCAAGTCATTGAAGCAGCAAAAGCAGCCAGGTGTCACGAATTTATAACAGAGCTTGAAAAAGGATATCAAACAACTGCAGGTGAAGCAGGTAACAGACTATCAGGTGGAGAAAAACAGAGGATATGTATTGCAAGGGCGATACTTAAAGGTGCACCTATTGTAATACTAGATGAAGCAACAGCATATACAGACCCTGAAAATGAGTGGGAAATACAGAAGTCTATATCAGCTTTAACAAAAGGCAAGACTTTGATTGTAATTGCTCATAGGTTAACGACAATTAAGGATGCAGATAAAATAGTGCTTATAGATAACGGTGAAGTAAAAGCTGATGATACTCATAACAATTTATTAAGTACCAGTGAACTATACAATAAGATGTGGAATGCATTGGTAAACTCAAAAAGTTGGGTAGAAGAAAGAAAGGAGATGTAGTGACATGTTGGAATCAGTAGGAAAGATAATAAATTGGACTGATAAGTATAAAGGAAGAATGTATATGGGATTTCTTTTGACTTTCTTTATAAGTATTTCAGTTTCTGCATCTATCATAATTGCAGCTTACTCAGTCTATAGGGTTTTACTGGACATAAGAGGGGAAGCGGCTTTGCCATCATATTTTGCATTATGGATGTTTATTGCGGTTGCAGCATCGGTAGGCTTTAGATTTTTATTTACTCATCTTAGAATGGCTACACTAGAGTCAATAAGTTATGAAAAAACAGCGGATGAGAGAATAGAAATTGGTAATGTATTAAAAAGAGTTCCTTTAGGTTACTTTGAGCAAAAAAAAACTGGGGATATTACTGCAGTTATCACAACTCAATTAACACTTCTAGAAAACCTTGGTATTGGCATGATTAATAAAATGATAAGTGGTTATATCACTACAGGCGCAATCGTTCTATATCTGATTATTTTTAAAATCGAAGCTGCGTTAATAAGTATAGCAGGAATATTGCTTTCAGCTTTAGCCATTAAATGGCTTTATAATGAAAGTAATAGAACGTGGCCTATTGTACACAAGGCACAAGAAGATATGTCTAGCGGAACGATTGAATATATTCGTGGGCTTAGTGAAGTAAAATCATATGGTAATGAAAGTAAGGCGTTGGACATCATAAAAAGTGCTTTTAGTGACAGCAAAAATATTAACATAGCTGTTGAAAAGAAATATTCACCTATTGCTTCTTTGCATCATTTTGCAATAAAAACAGCAACATGTGGACTTATATTTCTAGTTTCACTATTTACTATAGAAGGCGACCTTTCTTTGTTTTATTCGTTGATGTTATTGATGTTTGTATTCACAATGTTTTCGGGCGTTGAAAGTGTTAAGGATGCAGCACATGGTTTAGGAATGATTGAATCCAACATTAAGAATCTTAATAGTATTAAAGAAGCTGAGTTTATTGATGCAGATGGTAAAGATGTTAATATTGATAAATTTGATATTGAATTTGAAAATG
>JAKSCF010000332.1 GCA_022360735.1 Clostridia bacterium | reverse complement strand
TGGGAAGAAGCGGTGGATTTACTGGCTGGTGAAATGAAACGGATTAGAGAAACATATGGTCCAGCTTCTCGTTTTCCCATTTATTCAACCGGTGTCAGAGCGATTATGAAACCACAGAATTTAGCAAAAAACTTACTGGCACTGGATGGTGGATATCTGGACTATTATAATAATTATAGCAGTGCATGTACTAATTATGTTATGCCATATGTATATGGAGGAAATTTCAATTGTAATGCCATTGAAGATATCTTGAATACAAAATTATTAATTCTGTGGGGACATAATCCTTCCGAAAGTATATGCGGCACTTATACAAATTACTATATTTCACAATTACGTAAAAAAGGAGTCCGTATTGTTGTAATTGATCCAAGAGAGAGTGATTCCGCCATCGGCTATAGTGATGAATGGATTGGTATACGTCCATCTACTGATGGCGCTATGATGGATGCTATGGCATATGTGATTTTTAAAGAAAATTTACAAGATCAGGACTTTATAGATGAATATTGTATTGGATTTGATAAAGATCATATGCCAAAAGGCGTTTTGGTTGAAGAAAATTATAAGGATTATCTGTTTGGTAAAAAAGATGGTGTGGAGAAGACACCTTCCTGGGCAGAATCAATTTGTGGAGTTCCTGCCGACACCATTGAACGATTAGCAAAAGAATATGCTGCTACAAAACCGGCATGTATTCTTCCTGGTCTTGGTCCACAACGAACGGGTAATGGAGAACAGACATATCGAGGATTTGCAATGTTATGCTGTCTTACAGGTAATGTGGGAATTTCGGGAGGATCTACAGGAGACTTTATCGGACGGCCTGTTCGCAAGATGCCGGGCATACCGATGATTCCAAACCCATACCCTGGTTCAATTCCTACCTTTCTTTGGACAAAAGCCATTGAACAAGGCACGGAGTTAAAGCCTGTAGAAGATGGTTTAAAAGGCGTAGATCGTTTGGATAGTAATATTAAGATGATTATAAATTTGGCTGGCAATACTCTAATCAATCAGCACAGTGATATTAATGATACCATACGGATATTGAAAGATACAACTCAATGCGAGTTTATTGTTACATCTGATATTTTTATGACGCCAAGTGCAAGGTATTCTGATTTGGTTCTTCCTGCTACATCGGTATTTGAAGGTAATAACATCTCACTTCCATGGGGAAGTGAAAACTATTTCTTATATAATTCAAAGGTTATGGAACCATTTTTTGAATGCAGATTTGAGTATGACTGGTTAAAGGAAGTTGCTCGCAAATTGGGATTATATGAAAAATTTACACAAGGGAATGAAACTACAGAAGACTGGCTTCATGAAAGTTATAAAAAAACCAAGCTATTAGAGCCGGAAATACCTTCCTACGAAGAATTTAAAAAACGTGGTGGTTATCAATATAAAAATAATAATATACCTTTAGCTTTTGAAAAACAAATTAAAGATAAAGCACCATTCAATACACCTTCTGGTAAAATAGAGATTTTCAGCAAGACCTTGTATGATATGAACCAACATGACAGCATACCAGGTATTCCATGTTATACACCGTGTGTAGAAGGTCCGGATGATCCGGTGAAAGATAAGTATCCATTGCAGTTAATTGGATATCATACGAAAAGAAGGTGCCATTCTATTCATGATAACAATGAATGGATGGAAGAATTGGATCCGCCTGCACTTTGGATTAATCCTGAAGATGCTAAGATACGAGATATTACTCAAGGTATGTTGGTGGATGTATTTAATAGTCGAGGGCGTATAAGAATTCCTGCAAAAGTAACGATGAAGATAATAAAAGGTACAGTTGCTCTCAGTCAAGGGGGATGGTATAACCCTGATAATCAGGGGACAGATTTGCGTGGAAGCATTAACGTACTGACCCATACGACACCCACTCCGTTAGCAAAGGGCAATCCACAGCATAGCAACCTGGTAGAAGTAGTAAAAACAGAAAAATGAAAACCATTATTTCAAGTAATTCATTAAAAAATAATTGAATAATCTCCAAGTCGTAAGAGCTAAGGGAAACTATGCTGTTGCGACCTGGGTCATAAGATCCACAGGGTAGCAAGAGAAATCTGGTTGCCCCCACGTTTTGGGAAGGAGATACCATAAAAAGCAAGCCAATGGCTTCTATGTGTACTTCCATATAGAAGTCATTTAATTTAGAACACCAAGGCAAAGCGTATTTGAAATAATTAGAAAAGGGATACGGAAAATATATAGCAAAATGGGGGTTCGTAAACGTTGAATAACTTGTCGAATACAAAAAACTTATTTTTATGCGGACCACGTCTGTGTGGCAAATCCACTTTATTAAAGCGATACCTTGAACCCTGTCGTCAGCTTATAGGAGGGTATTTTGTCCAGCGCCTATACCTGGCAGGCGTATGTCAGGCATTTCGAATGGTAGATATAAACAGATCAGAGGAATATTTATTGAATAAAATAACCACTTCTATAGATCATGAAGATAATGTTCTGTTTGAAATAGGAGAACGAAGAATTATGCTTGAAACATTTGAAATATTAGGTGTAACGACGCTCCAAAAAGCCTTGTACAACACACAGAAAAAGCTTATTGTCATGGATGAACTAGGCCGCTTAGAAGAAAAAGCGCCACAATTTAAAGCAATTGTCTGCGAGGCTTTGGACTGCCCAAAGCCGGTTTTAGGCGTTATAAAAGATGAAAGCCGCCCATTTCTCGACAGAGTGAGGAGCAGAGAGGATGTAGAAGTATTGGATTGGACGATACTGCCTTACAAAGTTATCGAAAATAAGATAGTCGATTTCCTAGGAATTGCCGGAGTTAAGTGCTAAAGGTAAATTTAAGATTGAAATTCATTAATATTCTATCTTTTAAAGAAAGGAGTGGTAATGAAATTGTTATATAAAGGATCAGCAATAATTCTTGCCGGGGGCAAAAGTTCTCGAATGGGTATGGACAAGGCATTGCTTAAATTAAATAACTTGACTTTGATAGTAGGCGCCTTAGAGAAGATAAGGGTTTTATTTGATGAAATAATCATTGTGACCAGTCAATCCGTGAAATATAATTTTAAAGGCATTAAGGAAGTTGTTGATATTTTTCCGGGACGGGGACCACTTGGAGGAATCCATGCTGGTCTTAAGACTGCAAAATATGAAAAGGCTTTTGTTGTAGCTTGTGATATGCCTTTTTGGGAGCCGGATATAGTCAAACGATTATGGGATGCTGCTAAAGATTATGATGCGGCAGTACCAAAGAAAGATTCTTTCCTAGAACCTTTGTTTGCTGTGTATAGTAAGGCTTGCCTGCCGGCTATCGAAGAATGTTTTAAACAAAACTTATTAAGTGTTTTTGACTTTTATCAATCAGTTAAGATAAATTATGTGGAAAAAGACGATCTGCTTTCTTTTACCAATTCTAAGAGGGCTTTTCTTAATATTAATACTCCGGAAGAGTATTATAAAATTACGAACCAAGATCCTTGTAATTTATCTGTCGAAGAAGCCCGAGCACTGCTTTTTCAGCATGTACAGACTTGTGATATGGAAGACCTGCCTTTGTTTGATGCATTAAACAGGGTGGTAAGTAAAGACTTGGCAGCTCCACGAGATATACCGGATTTTAAAAGGTCATCGGTGGATGGTTATGCAGTTTGCAGCAGGGATATGGAAAAGGCCAAAATAAAGACGCCAATTCGTTTGAAAATATTAGGAAAAGTGGCAGCCGGGTCTGTACCATATTATGAGATTTCCAGTGGAACATCCGTTAAAGTAATGACCGGCGCTATGTTACCGGTTGGAGCTGATGTAGTAATAAAGTATGAAAAGGTTGATGTTGACGGCTCAGATATACTTGTTTTCAAACCTGAAAAGACAGGAACGGGCGTTCTCAAAGCTGGAGCGGAATGTACAGCAGGTGAGTTGATCGCACGGCAAGGACTGGTTGTTTCTCCGGCAATATTAGGTTTTTTGGCTTCTACAGGAGTATCAACTATACCGGTTTATAGTCAAGTTAAAGTTGCGGTCATCAGTACCGGAAGTGAACTTCAAGAAGTAGGTGAACCACCGTCCCAAGGAAAGATCTATAATAGTAACATGTTTTTGTTTTCGGCGTTAATAGAAAATCTTGGGATAAAAACAATTCCCATGGGAACTGTTCCTGATAATATAACCAAAATAGCAACACATATTGAGACAGCTTTGAAAAAAGCTGACTTGGTCATTATTTACGGAGGCGTTTCAGCGGGAGATTATGACTTGGTTGAACAATCATTTAACACTGTGGGGATAGAAATACTTTTTTCCGGTATTAATATAAAACCAGGCAAAGCCGTGTTGGCTGGAAAAAAAGAAGACAAACTCGTTATAGCACTATCCGGTCATCCCGGAGCATCTTATATATCATATGAACTGCTTGTTAAGCCGATATTAAAAAAGATGATGGGATACAAAGAATATCTGCCTCAAAAAACTGAAGTATATCTTTCTTCTGAGTATCAAAAAACAAGTGATGTCAGAAAGATTGAGTTGGCTAGACTTTGTCTAGAAAATGGTGTAGCCAAGGCAGAGCTACTGACCAATCAAGGTGTTTTAAAATCATTAACTGAGGTAAACCTGCTTGTAGATATAGCACCACAGAGCAGCCCTTTAACTGAGGGAGATAAAGTTATAGCATACTTAACTGAAGGGAGAAACATAAAATGAATATTCCTGTAATTTCTATAGTTTCCAAGTCCGGATCCGGCAAAACCACTTTCCTGGAAAAAATTATTCGTGAATTAAAGAACAGAGGTTTTAGAGTGGCAGTTATAAAGCACGACACTCATGGTTTTGATATTGACAAGCCAGGTAAAGATACGTGGCGTCATGCCCAGGCTGGTGCCGATATTGTAACTATTTCTTCACCCAAGAAATTTGCTTTAATTGAAAAACGTGAAAATGAGCTAACACTTGATGAAGTTATTTCACGGATTTCAGGTGTAGATATAATTCTCACTGAAGGATATAAAAGACAAAACAAGCCCAAAATAGAGGTATTTCGTTTAGCAGCACACAAAGATCTCTTGTGTGATCCAAATGAACTGATAGCACTGGCCAGTGACATTCCGTGGGATATAAATGTGCCTTGCTACGATATTAACGACACTCAAGGAATGACAGATTTAATAGAAAAGTACATTAAAGATAATACCTTTGAGGAATAGTTAAAGAGAGGGAGTAGATTTATGAGGCCACTGAAAAAATTAAAAGCTTACCATCATAAAAAGTGGTAAATTTTTTGTGAGCAATAAAGGAGAATAGCTGTTGTTTGTGGAATATATTTTTCTTTGACCACGAACAACAAAGGATTAAGTTAGAGAAATATTCGCATAAGCTATTTGATTATTTCTTTAACTGTATTATACAAGGAGGTTAAAATGGATAAAGAAAAAACTATGTCTATTGGATTTAAATTTTCTTTGATGGTAGTTATCATGATAATATTAAGTATGTCTATTAATGGAGTGATCGGATTTGTAAATTATCAAAACAATGTAACAGAGTCAAAATATATATTGAATACAATAACTAATATTTTAATTTCTAGTACAGTATTATTTGTAATTTTAATATATTTTATAAGAAAACAAATAATAATACCTCTAAAAATCTTAATAAATGTTTCTAATAAATTAACGGCAGGGGATACAGATGTAAACATTGTTCAAAAGACTAATGATGAAATTGGACAGCTTATGGATTCTTATGCACGCATGGTAGATAATGTTATAGAACAGTCTAAGAATGCTCAAAAGATTGCTGAAGGAGATTTATCTATAAAAATTAACCCAAAATCTGAAAAAGATATTTTATCAAACAGCTTACAAATAGTTGTTGATAATTTGAATGAGTTAAATAGTGAAGTCGATACAATGTTAGAATCAATAATGGATGGGAATCTATTAGTTAGAGGAAATAGTAATAATTTAAAAGGTAAGTATAAAGGGATAATAGAAGGGGTTAATTTTATTTTAGATTCTTTCGTAAACATTTTGGATAGTGTTGATTCGAATATTTTAATTATTGATACTAACTATAATACAAGATTTAGAAATTCTAGTGCAATGGACGGCGCAAAAGTAACTAGAGAATCGCTTGTTGGAAAAAAATGTTATGAGTTAAATGATTGTAATACGAATCAATGCGTATTAGACCAATGCGTAAAAAATAAAAGTAAAGAATCTTTTGAGATTCATGAAGAAAAAACACAAAAAAGTTATATTTCTAAATTCACTCCTTATATTGATAAATATGGAAAAATGAGAGGGGTTATTGAGTTTGCTTTAGAAACAACAGAACTTAAAAAAGAAGAAAAAATTGCTGTTAAAAAGTTAGAATATCAAAAAAAAGAAGTTAACAAATTTACAAATAAACTGGATATGTTAGCAAATGGACATTTAGATATTGATGCATCTATTTCAGAGTTTGATGATGATACAAAAGAGATAGCTGATAATTTTAATATTTTAAATAATTCATTAATTGAAAGTACAAATTCAATTAAGTCAATGATAGATGAAATAGCATATATTTTATCTGAATTAACAAATAAGAACTTTACTGTAGGCATTGAAAAAGAATATGTTGGAGATTTTATACAACTGAATAAGTCTATAAACCACATAATAAAAGAATTCAATACTATTTTAACAGAGATTAATTCTGCTGCAGAGCAGGTAGAGACGGGTACGGAACAGGTTGCATCATCAAGTCAAAGCTTATCTCAAGGGGCATCACAACAAGCTGGCTCAGTAGAAGAAATAGGAGCAACGGTTACACAAGTTGCAGAACAAACTAAAGAAAATGCAAAAAATGCAAACAAGGCAAATGAACTGTCCATGAAAGCTAAACTAGATGCACAGCAGGGTAACCAGCAAATGGTTGCAATGCTTACCTCTATGAATGAGATAAAAGAATCTTCAAATAATATTTCAAATATTATTAAAGTTATTGATGAAATTGCATTTCAAACGAATATTTTAGCTCTTAATGCTGCAGTAGAAGCAGCAAGAGCAGGAGAACATGGTAAAGGATTTGCTGTTGTTGCAGAAGAAGTTAGAAATTTAGCAGCAAGAAGTGCAAAGGCGGCAAAAGAGACAACAGACTTAATAGATAACTCTATTAGTAAAGTAGAAGATGGATACAAGATAGCAAATAATACTGCAGAAGCATTAAATAAAATAGTAGATGTTGTAACAGATACAGGAGAAATTGTAAAAACCATTGCAGAAGAATCCAGCAAACAAGCATTGTCAATATCAGAAATTGATAGTGGGATAAAGCAGGTTTCAGTAGTTACTCAGACCAATACAGCTATTGCAGAAGAAAGTGCATCTGCTAGTGAAGAAATGGCAGGTCAAGCACAAATGTTAAAAGGTATGATTCAACAATTTAAACTAAAAGATGAAACAAAAACGATTGCATCACACCCCCGAATTGATAAGAAAACGGAAGTATTGAATAAATTGGAAAAAAGTTTTGAAATATCCTTAGATAATGAGTATTTTGATAAATATTGATGTTACCTGGCATCTAGCGTTAGTTATAACCTATATTTTTCCGGGTATAAGGATTGTGTGAGGTTATTTTACGAGGCCGGCCCCTATTCAAATGTTTTGTACAAATACAACTCTATCTTCTCCGGGGCCGTCATAGTCTGTGTTTACAGATACACCATCAACAATGCAGTCTCCTTCTACAATTTGAAATCCAATGTGCGTATGAAATGCAATGGATTTTTTATTGACCGGTGAAGTAACAAGATGAACGGAATCGCAGCCTTTTTGTTTTACAGCTTCAAAAAACTTCTGATACAACTGCCTTCCATAATCTTTCTTTCTATGTTCTGGATGAATTCCCATAAAATGTACATATGCTTGATTTGGGTAGGCCTGAGATACAAATCCAATTAAGAAACCAACAACTTCATTGTTTTCTTCAATAATAAAACTTGTGTCTTTAAAATGCTTAAAAAATAACTTCGGTAACATATCAGCCATATGACGTCCACCCCACCACTCATCAAGCACAGTAATTATTGAGGCGTAGTCAGACGTATCAATATTTCTTATTAACAAAATAAATCCCCCTCTTTTTGTGTTTTGCTATTATCTAAATTGTACAGCAAAAATAATGCCAAAGTAAAGACAACCGAAAACTTTAATAATTTATGGAATTTGGATAGATCTATACTAAAGGCATGGATTACTATAGCTCAATTCTTTATGACTACAGATTTCTATAATTAAAGTAGGAATTATCTATTAATTGTCATAATTGTCTTATAAATAATATAAATTGTCTCATTTGTTGTTACTTCCCGCTCTGTGTTTCCTTAAGTTTTTAAATATTCAAACGGTTATATGAAAAATTTACAGCTTATTGGTATTGAAACGCAGCAACTACATAAAAGAATTGAAAACATTATTTTTTTGAGAACTAACATGGTACATTGTTTGCATTGAATGGATAATTAAAGAAAGTTTTTAGGAGGGAGTAAAAT
>JAKSCF010000125.1 GCA_022360735.1 Clostridia bacterium | reverse complement strand
TCAACATGGACGTAGTCAAAAATGTTACCATTATGCGTGACAATAAGCCCTGCTCTTCGTTTTGCCGGATGGCATGCATCCCTGGAAAAAAGCAGGTTGAGCAACTTACCTATAATCTCAATGGATTCTAGATCTGTACCGGAATCCGGCTCATCCATCATACTGAATCCGGGTTGTGTCGCTAGCAGCTGCAATAGCTCAGCACGTTTTATTTCGCCGCCGGATAACCCATTATTAATATCCCGATCCAGAAACTTTTCCATGCCGGCAGTTTTAATCATAGCCGGCATCTCATGGATATATCTTGGCTCGTTCATAACGGCATAGTCAAGAATGTGGCGTAGTTTTACACCGTTGATTGTTGGAGGACGCTGCTGCGCAATACCGATCCCCAACCTGGCCCTTTCAGTGATATTGAGGTTCGTAATCTCTTTTCCTTTAAAAAGGATTTGCCCTTTTGTAACTTGGTACCTAGGAAATCCCATAATGGTCATCATCAATGATGTCTTTCCGCTTCCATTTAATCCCAGTAAAGCATGCACCTCACCAACTGGAATGGTTAAGCTTAAATCATGCAGCAATTCCTTCCCATCCGCCTCCACACAAAGATTTTTAATTTCCAATATATTTTTATATGTTTCCATTTTCTTATTCCTCTTTATTATTTTGTAATTTTATCATGTTTTTTGTTCTAATTTTTCACGGCACTTCCTACAACGTCCAAAGAATTGCACTCTATGATTGTTTACAGTAAAACCTTTTTGAGAAAAGACCTTTTTTTCCAAAGGCTCCAGTAAATCATCATTCATATCAATGATTGCACCACAACTTTCACAAATAAGGTGATGATGATTATGCTTTTCTGTCGGGTCCTTCAATTGATACCTGGTGCAGTCATTATTTAAATACATGCTCTGAATCAATCCTATTTCCTCTAACATTGCTACTGTCCTATAAATAGTTGCTAATCCAATACTTGGGCAATTCTCTTTGACTTTATGATAGATTTCTTCACAGGTTAAATGTTCTTCATAATTTTCCAAAATAACATCCAAAACCATTTTTCTCTGAATCGTCAGTTTAAATCCCTTTTCTCTAAAAACACTATAAAATCCATAACTGTTTAATGCGTCGCCATTCATCATTGTATCTACCTCCTAAAGGTAATACATAAAAGATTGAATTTTTGTTTTATCATTTTCATTTTTATTTCCATCAAACGTTAAATTTAAAATTGGCTTTGAATGACCCTTTTCAAATCTTTCATGTAGTATATTTAATACGATTCCCGTATTTTCATACATAGAAGCAACCGTTATAATACCATCCACTCCCTCTAAATCCCCTAATATTTTAGCTGCCCTGTACCTGCCATTTGCGCCGGCATAATATCCTACCGTTGCATCGGCAATGGTCTTTAAATGCTCTAATTTTTCTTCAAAAGGACTCTCATACCCTAAGCTTTCTGATATACTATTCATATCCTTTTTAAATTCATCAAGATTTTGTCTTAATGTGTCAACATTATTATTATCATACTCATTTTGATCTAAATAATCTCTCCAAAGCAGCCACATTGCCTCGCTTAGAGGAGAATAAACCACTCTATTTCCGTCATTTTCAATTTCCTTAAAAGTATTGTTATTTAAAAAGTCATTATATAAAATTTGGGATTCTCCTATTGCAAAAACTTTCTTTTTATCTTTTATTTTTTCTAACTCCTCACTTATCTCCTCAGCTATTCTTTTAAGATTGGTTATTCCAAAACAATTGGTCTTAATAAAATCGAGTATTGTGTCTAAGTGTTTTTTTCGATGATCTTTATGGGCAATTCTTACCATATCTCCAGCCAGTAAGGCTAAATTAATCCGTCGAATATCTTCTTGATCTTTGTAAACTACGTCTTCTATAAAAGGTGCAACAATATTTACATTTTCAAATCCTTCTTCATCCAGTTTTGTTCTTATAAAACGATTATATTGCCCTTCTACTTCTGCACCTTCTGTTCTTGGAATAATAAAAGCTGCATTATTTTGGCTGTCATCCAAACCATTGAGTTCCTTAAAAATATCTCCTAATAAAGCTGTTAGCGAAAAGTATTCTTCGGTTATTGTGAATTTTCTTCCTGCTTCAATAGAAGCTTTAGTTGTTTTAGGTAAAACTTTTGCATTTATCCCTTTTTGAATGAGTATTTCTTTGAAGATGTCCGAGTAAGGGTACATATATGGTAAATAAAGTGTCGTCCCAGCTTCCAAATCATTTAAGTTATTTTTTATATTGACTTTGTTATGAACCATACGGTTTGAATAAACCTCCAAAGCTTCGGCTTCTTGAGTCTCTTTTTCTTTCAAACTGTTTACAAAAGCTTCAACCCTTGTCATAACGCCTACTCCTGAAGAGTGCTCATCTACCTCGATATGCAGATATGGCTTTCCACCCATTTCTTCTCTAAAATAATGGGATACAACTGAATCCGGACCGCAACCATGATGTGAAAGAAAAATCCCATATAGATTAGGATGTTCTTTAATCAATTGTGCCGGCTCTAATATATGTTGATCAAAAGGCCAGAACATATTTGGGTATTCTTTAGAAATATCACCTTCCGGCAAATTATAAAATGGTATCGCCTTATACCCCATATCTTCAAGCTTCTCAGGGATTCCTAAGTTCAATACAGGATCTGCTACTCCGTATATTTTAGAAATAAGAACAAATACCTTCTCATCAGGCTTCAGCCCTTTTATAACTTCTTTCCCATTTTCTTCAAGTCTTTCTTCAAAATCCAAAACAGCTTTCATTCCTTTTTGAAGTGCAAGGTTAATTTCATGAGGTTCTTTCCCAAGCTGTTTTCCTAACTTTGAAAAGCTTTCTTTCATAAATTCTTTACCCAAACCAAAAGCTATAGTAGGTGCTAATAATCCTATCCCTTTCTTTTCCAGCTCCATAGCTTGGTTAACCACTTTAAAAGCCAGCTGCATATACGCACAACCATAGTTCTGCCTAGTATGGGACCCCGGATGGTCTACATTATACAGATCAGGGAAAAATATATAGTCAACCTTTTTTTCAACCAATTCTGCTACATGACCATTGATTAACTTAACCGGATAGCAGGTTTCATCTAGAGAATGCTCCTGAGCTAATCGAATGGTTGCTTCATTGGTTGGATCCGACAACAATACATTAAACCCTAACTCTTTAAAGATCACATTAAACATTGGAAACATGCCAAAAGTAAATAACGCTCTTGGTATCCCTACGGTCTGTTTTTTATCATCCAGAGAACCATCATATCCTTCAAATATTATTTCATTTACTTTTTTGTTGTATGTTGATTCATGACCCCATTGCAGTTTCTTAACATTATTTTCTTCACCATGCTCATCTTCTATTTCAAAATCAAAACCCTTAAATCTTGTCTTCTCAGCGCCTATTTCTTCTTTTGCCAAAATTGCAGCACCATAAGCACCCGTTACGCTAAAGAATGGCGGAACATATATATCTTTTTGGGTCAGTGCTCTGAAAGCGTTTATAACACCTTGATTATACGCAACTCCCCCTTGAAAAAATATTTTGTTTCCAACTTTCTTCTGCCCAACGACTCGATCAAGATAATTTTTAGCAATGGAATAGCACAACCCGGAAGCTATATTCTCAATTTTAGCACCTCTAGACAGATAGGACGCTATACTGGTTTCAATAAAAACCGTACATCTCTCACCTAAATGAATTGGATGATGACTATTTAGAGCAATTTCACCAAAATTATGGATGGGTATATTAAACTTTTTTGACTGCTCCTCAATAAATGAGCCGGTTCCTGCCGCACAAATTTTATTCATCTGAAAATCTTTTACAACACCCTCTTCAATACTAATATATTTAGAATCTTGCCCGCCGATTTCAAATATCGTATCCACACTGGGGTCTATGGTCACAGCTGCTTTTGCCTGAGCTGAGATTTCATCTTTAATAACATCCGCTCCAATAAGCTTACCCAGCATATATCTACCGGAACCGGTTGTGCAAGCCCCTATTACATTTACCCTTTCTCCAAGTTCCTCTTTTAATTCTTTTAGACCTTTTCTTACTGCTTTTACAGGATCTCCTAATGTTTTTAAATACCGATAACTTACAATCTCATTATTTTCATCCATAAGCACTAAATTCGTACTGGTTGACCCTACATCAACACCTAAGTAACAATCTAGATGATTATCATTATTATTAGAAGATTCGCAAACATGCTTATCCAAACTATCATTGTTACCAAAGGGTTTTAACTCAGGTAATGTGATATGACTCTCATCTTCTTCGTAAATCTTATTTTGCTCTTCTAAACCGGATAATAACTTTTCCAGGTTAATTTCTATTTGATCTGTTCCTGCAATCATAGCTGCTCCCACAGCTGAAATACAGCTAAAATTATCCGGTATGATCAATTCCTCATCATTTAATTTCAATACATCTTTTAAAGCTGTAATAATGCCCTGATTATGCGCTACGCCCCCAACAAATAATATGGGCTTTTTCATTGGCAGTTTCTTTATCACTGCACCTTTGTAGTTTTTAATGACAGCATAAGCAAGCCCCAATAAAATATCTTCTATAGCAACACCCTCTTGTTGATGGTGTGTAATATCCGTTTTAGCAAATACACTGCATCTGCCTGCTATTCGTGGTATTGATTTGGCTCTGCCCGCATAAATAGAATAATCCTCTAGTTTCAAATTCAATCTGGATATTTGCTCTTCTAAAAATGACCCCGTACCTGCAGAACAGTTTGAGTTCATTGAAATCTCAATTCTTGATTTATCATTTCCACTAAATCCTGTAATATACTTTGCACTCTCTCCCCCGATCTCAATAATGGATCCACAATTACTATTTGCTTTAATACTGCCTTCTACAATTGCTGCAACTTCATTAACCGGTTCTACCCCTCCATTTTTAGAAAAAAACTTGCTGCCGCTGCCTGTTGCGCCTCCAAATTTTATCTCAGCTGATGGATACTTTTCTAATAACTCATTAAAGATATCTTTTAAGACCTCTTTAATATTGCCTTTATGCAACACATATTTTGCATATTTAATGTCATGATCACTGTCTAACAATACGACTTTTATAGATGAATATCCTATATCAATTCCTATGTTATACATTGCATTTCCTCCTTCAATTCATTATAATGATTTTCATTCTCATTTGTTATTGATATTATTATAATCTGGTTGATAACATTAAAATGTATCTGCTGTTACAACTTTGCAAATTTCTTAAATTTAGTGACCGTAATCTTTTATTAATAATGGTTCTCATTTACAGACAATGTTTTTTATTGTATACTTGACTTGTAGTGATATGTTAAATAATCTAATGTTTTTATGGAGAGAGTAAAATGAATCAATATTTAGATGTTTTGTATGATTGTCCTCTGTTTGAAGGAAAAGAAAAAGCGGAGATAAAAAATATCTTGTCGAAAACACAATATAAAATAAACCACTATAAGAAAAATGAATTAATATTCCGAACAGATCAGTCGTCAAATTATATTGGCATCGTTTTAAATGGCAGCATAGAATTGCAAAATATTATTGCTGAAAAAGTCATTAACGTCTTTTACAGAAAAAAAGGCGACGTTTTTGGAGAAGCTGATATTTTTTCAAAAAAGCCTACTTATCATTGTGATGCCTTAGCAATAAAAAGCACTGATATTTTATTGATATACAAACAAAGTGTAATAGAAGTACTCTGTAAAGATGACGTCATTAATACTAATATTTTAAGTTTACTTGCTAACACCGTCGTATTATTAAATAAAAAATTAGAATTGTATTCTTTTTCTTCGATACAAAAGAAAATAGCATTTTGTCTGCTTTATAATACAGAAGCCAATAATAGCGACAGTGTTAGTTTAATTCATTCTAAGACGTCTTGGGCCGAACACTTAAATGTATCTCGTCCATCTCTTTATCGAGAGCTAAAAATCTTATGTGATGCTGGGATTGTAGAAATGAAGGATAATAAGATTAGAATTTTAAAAAGAGATATTTTAGAGTCTATCTGGGATCAGTAAATATTTTTAAAACAACATCAGATAGAACTAAACGCCTATCTGATGGAAAGATCTCGTGTTATCATCTTGCAGCAAATCTATAATTTCATTTCTTATTTTGGTCAAATGAAAGTTTTTTAAATGCCTTTCTTTTTGTAGTATTTTGATATCAAATCTTTGAACAGCTTTTGTGGGTCTATTGGATAATACTAATATTTGATCTCCAAGCAAAAGTGCTTCATCAATTTCATGTGTCACAAATACAATTGATTTTTTTGTGTTTTCCCATATTTTCAAGAGGTGTTGAATCATGTTTAATCTCAAATTATAATCTAACGATTTAAAAGGTTCGTCCATTAGTAATAAGTCTGCTTCGTAATTAAAAGCTCTGGCGATGGAGCATCTTTGTCTCATCCCGCCACTTAATTCACTAGGAAAATATTTTTCAAACCCTTTTAGCCCTACTTTTTCAATCAATCTTAAACAATTCTCTTTTCTTGAATCTTCATTAACAATTCTAATATTGTCATAAACATTCTTCCAGGGAAGCAGCCTATCCTCTTGAAATACGTAGCTTGTTCTTAAGCTATTATTGACTACTTCCCCTTTTGAAGGCTTTAATATACCTGAAATGATATTTAATAGTGTGGATTTACCACATCCTGAAGGGCCGATGATGCAAACAATTTCTTTCTTACCAACTTCCATAGAAAAATCTTCCAGAACACAGTTATCATTAAAATTTTTTTTAACCTTTTCTACTTTCAGCATCATAATTTCTTCTCCATCATATTTTTGCAACCAAAAAATAAAGTCACTAACTTCTGGGATAAAAAACAAAGTATAATGACAACAGCGCCCCAGGCAAATACCATATTGGTTTGAAGGTTCATTCTTGCATCGGTAATC
>JAKSCF010000126.1 GCA_022360735.1 Clostridia bacterium | reverse complement strand
TTTTAAAGATTTTTCCTTTAGGTTTACATCCGAAATTGGAGCAAAAGGACAGGCTTCTACATTACCGTTACTGCTTATATGCAAAAATCCTCTACCGGCAGCCAAACAGCCTCCAAAATATGCCTCATCTCCGGGTAAAGGAACAGCCAGCATAGCGTAATATTGACTCATTGTGTTGATTTGTAAAATCAAATCTTCTTTTTGTTTTTGAATTAAACACAAATCATGGTCACCGTTACATGGTACATACTCAATTAAAAAGACTGCTTTACAGCCGAGTTTTTCTAAATTAGACAAATAATTATCGTTAATCACTAAATTGTAATTTTTATTCGTTAATGTTATGGATGTTCCAAATATAATTTTATTTTCATCGAGTTTTCTCATAACGGCTATTACATCTTTATATACCCCGATTCCACGTCTTTCATCTGTAGCTTTTTCGTCACCTTCTAAGCTGAAAACCGTCATTAAGTTTTTAATCTCTTTTAGTTGGTTTATGATATCATTGTCGATTAATAATCCATTTGAGAACATAACAAATAGAGTGTCGCTATACTTCTTAGGAATATCTAAAATATCCTTTTTAACTAGAGGCTCACCACCTGCTATAAATACAACACTTACCCCTAAGTCAATCCCTTCTTTGACGATGTCATCGATATCATATATGGTCATTTCATCTTCTTTAACTCTGTTTTGAGCGCACGCATAACAGCCTTCGCAGGATAAATTGCAATCATTGGTAACACTGATAATCAATATGGGCGGAACGGTAATATCTTCATTTTTCAGTATCTCTGCCCTTATCTTCTCTTGTTTTTTAAGTTTTGTGGCAACCTTTGCATATGTTTTTAAATAATTTGTTCTACCGGATAAAAATTTGGTATTTTCTATTAAATTCTTACTCATAACACGATTAAACAGTTGAATCCCATCCATAACTCTACTCCTTTAATTCTTAATCGTCTATTTTTCAACTTTCTTGTTTCAAAATATTGTCTACCATTTGATCCAGCAATTCATTTCTAAGCTGGTCGTTAAAAATATCCAATGACAAATATTCTGTATATTCTTTTGCATTCAACAGCATCATTTGCATTGACGTAACTAATTGCATGGCCATCACTTTCAGCTCAATTTCAGCTTTGCTTTCTTTAAAGATTGCCTTTAGCAGGGGTAAAATAATTTGAATTGTGTTAATACCGCCGTGTTTGAGTTCTGCAGATATGGCGATTTCCGATAAATAATAATTATTGAAAGCAAAGGTTGAGATTTCTTTTATCATATTTTTTAATCTATTAACATGTGTCTCGTTTTGAATATCCTTATCAGAAAGCTTTATTACCATATTTTCCATACAGATTTCTACGGCTTTGAGCACCAAATTATCTTTTGATTGATAATAGTAGTTGATTAATGCACTGTTTACATTTGCCAGTTCTGCAATCTGTCTGGTAGTGATTTTATGGATATCTTTTCTTTCTAACAATAGATTAACCACCGTCTCCATAATTCGTTCTTTCGCATCTATGTTGTTCTGTTTCATTAGTTTCCCTCTAAATCATTAATTTAATCATGTTTAAAACATGATTAAATTATAATACATTTCATTGTAATTATCAATAGAAAAGTAGATTAAAAAGGTTATTGATATATGTTTTATTTTGGTTTTCTAGCTTCTATAATATATGAAGCTATATCGTTGTCAATATTTTCACCCGGTGCCCATGCCTTAACAATTTCTTTACTGTTTTCTTTTGGTGTCAAAATAATATCTTCAAACCCTGCCTTTTCTATCATTATTTTCAAATCTTCAATATATTCAGCACCTCCAATACAGCTTGCGATTAAGGCTAAATTTTGTTTCATATCTTCCGTTAATTTTGTTGTAGCGACAACATCCGAAGTCGATAATCTTCCACCGGGTTTAAGCACCCTGAAAGCTTCTTTAAATACCTGGTCTTTATCAGTCGACAAATTGATGACACAATTTGAGATAATCACATCTACACATTCATCTGCTACCGGTAAATATTCAATTTCTCCCAACCTAAAGGCCACATTCTTGTATCCGCTTTCTTCTGCATTTTTTCTCGACAGCTGAATCATTTCTTGTGTCATATCAACCCCTATGACATACCCGCTTTCGCCTACCCTTCTTCTGGCAAGAAAACAGTCAAACCCGCCGCCACTGCCTAAATCAAGAACCGTCTCCCCCTCTTTAAGATTTGCAATGGCAATAGGATTACCACACCCTAATCCCATGTTGGATTCAGAAGGGATCCCTTCAAGGTCGGCCTCAGTATATCCAATATTAATAGACGTCTCATTGACATTTTGTGATTCCCCGCAACAGCAATTACTGCTGCCGCTGCAACAGCCTCCTGAATTTTTCAATGCGACATCACCATATCTTTTGCGTATATAACTTTTGATTTTTTCTTTTTTCATCATGTCATACCTCCATTTTTTTAAATGATTTATGTTTTCTACTTATTAAGACGTATTAAAGTAAAAAAAGACGCAAATGTGCATCTTATTTTAATGGTTTGCTGAACGAATACATATTATTAGCTAAGTACCATTCAGCAAACCCTATTTAACAATATTTACACTCTTTATTTTTTTCTTTATAATTAATGATATTGCCTCTTCTATCAAATTCTAAT
>JAKSCF010000127.1 GCA_022360735.1 Clostridia bacterium | reverse complement strand
GAAACATCACCTTTTTTTATATAGGTCAATACACTCATCCTTTAATCCTCCTTTCACCTTAATTATATTAGCTCTTTTATAAGGATTTATTATGTCTATGTTAGGTAATTGTTAAAGCATAATATTTATTCACTTTATAAAACAATTCAACACTAAGGCCGCATGGATTATACGTAAAAAGGACTGCCCTTAATCATCTATGGGGAGGAGTAAGGCAGCCCATCAATTTATCTATATTTCTCATTCTCACAAATTAACATTTTTTTACATTCGCTTCTCATTTTAAAAGCCTCACTTCCTATCTGCTTTCATTGTAGCTCGTAAATGTTAATTCTTTTCATAGGAAATGTTAAAAATACGTAAATGTAAATATAAAAAAATAAAATAATGTTTATACGACCGTTCTCAATTTTTGAAGGAACAGGAATTGATGGTAAACGATATAGATTTGACATCTTGACTAGCAGGCGCAAAGAAAAAGAGCCGGTTCATATGATCGATTCTTATGAACCCAACTCCTTTATTATTTTAAATACCCACGGAAATGTGAAACTTATCACTCATAGCTATGCTCTGGCTTTAAAATAGAAAATACCATCCTTTATTTGCTTGTCCACTTTATCTGTACATGCTAAATGCTCTAAATGAGCCATAGCTTCACTGGATGCAAACCATTTTTGGGCATTTGGAAATTCAGTCCAATTGCTATACTTTAATTCCCATTTCATTTGAGCAGCTACATCTCTGACGCTTATTTCTTTATCAGAAATAATATTTAGAATTTCTTCTAACCGATTATCATGATGTTTAAGTAGTTCTTGTATTCTTTTCTTATAGTCTTTAATGATATTTCTGTGAGCTGGAAAAAGGTATTCAATTTCATATCCGGATACTTTATTTAAGCTATCGAAATATACTTGCAACATGTCCTGCCCATATCCCCAGAAAGCAATGTTGGGTGTAATTTGATCCAATATATGATCACCGCAAAACATCAGCTTATGTTTTCTCTCGTATAGTGCAATATGGCCTGGTGTATGACCCGGTACATCAACAACCTCAAACCTATAGTCTCCTAAATTGATGATATTTCCTTCTTCAAGCAGTTTAAAATCCATTAACTCTTTAGGACAAAACTTATAGCCGGGATGGTCATTACCATCTACATGGTCTCTGTCTAAATCATACATCTGTGCATATTTTTTAAATGTATCCCAGTATGCTTCGGTGGTCATCTCATTCATAAAGATGCCATCGACTTTACCGGCATAAATATCCATTCCAGCTTCACTTAAAAATGAAGCAAGACCACAATGGTCAGAATGTAAATGCGTAATCAATACGTCTGTTTGGTCAACTTTTAGATTAAGCTCATCTAAAGCTTTCATCATGGATTCTTTACATGGTTCGATGTTAAAACCGGTATCGATTATCAAGTTTCTGTCTTCCGATGTAATGATGTAACAATTAATTGCTTTTAATGGGTTTTTAGGTAATGGTATTTCATGTAAATATATATTTTTATAAATCTCTTTAGCCATTTCTTCACCTTATTTTTCTACATTATTCTTCATACATTATATCTTACAACCCGAGTTTCAGCAATAAAAAAGAGCTTTTGGATTCCAACGGCTAATATATAATTATCTCTGACAAATCTTCTTAGGACGCACCATTACAAGATTAATTTGTTAAATTATATCTTATAAAGCAAGATTTAAAGGTTTTTACTATTATATTTTATAAAACTATATATTAATATGTTTAAAATAAAAGATATTTTAATAATAAGTGCATATAGTGGTGGTAATGGCTCTAAGGGCGAATAAAAATGTATAAATATATATCCGATTATAGTAATAATACCGCCTAAATAGGTTAATACTGTAATGCGTTTTCTCAAAGGCTCACCTCATACCTCTTTTAATTAGTTTAATTCCATTTTACACCAGTCTCATTTATATTAGTAAATTGAAAACTTTATACCCACCTATTGTTGTAGATGCTCTTCATACTTTTGTTCATAATATGAACCATTATACCCCTGAATAAGCCTGAAACCCTCCATCTACAGGTACTACTATTCCTGTTACAAAGCTTGAGGCTTCTTTTTGTACAAGCCATAGCAGCGTTCCAACCAGCTCTTCAGGATTACCGAATCTTTCCAGAGGTGTATTGGATAATATCTTCTTTGCTCTGTCTGTATAACTGCCGTCTTTATGGGTTAACAAATCTTTGTTTTGAACCGTTTGAAAAAAGCCGGGTGCAATGGCATTGACTCGAATACCTGTTTTGGACATGTGCACTGCCAACCAGTTTGTAAAATTGGTGATGGCAGCTTTTGCACCACAATATGCAGGCACTTTCGTCATTGGTGAGTAAGCAGCCATAGAAGAGATATTGACAATGCTGGCATCCTCTTTATCAATCATGTCTTGTGCAAATATTTGAGAAGGAATTAATGTTCCCATAAAATTAAGGTCAAATACAAAGCCCACACCTTCTACAGTCAGATCGAAAAAAGTTTTTATATTGTCATCCAATAAATCATTCTTTTCAAAATACTCCTTAGTTGTTATGCCATCAGGATGATTACCACCGGCAGCATTAACTAATATATCACAAGTCCCAAATCTTTGGATGATTTCCTGCCGCGCTTCTTCAAGACTTTTTTTGTCTAAAACATTTGCCCCTACACTGAGGGCTTGACCACCATCATTCATAATCTTTTGGACTACTTTGTCCGCTTTTTCTTTTGTCCTATTTAATACAACTACTTTTGCGTTACATTTTCCTAAAGCTTCAGCCAATGCCCCGCCCAAAACACCGCCTCCTCCTGTAACAATCGCTATTTTTCCTTTTAAGTCAACGCTAAAAGGCAATTTCATTTCCTTCACTCCTTACCTGTTAAATCACCTTTATCATTAAATTCCAAAACATAAGGCTTTGAAAGTATTTCAAATTCATCTCTATTATTCACTTCATCGATATAACTTTCAGATACTTCTATCTCATGTAACTCTAATGTATTTTTTATCTTAACTATTTTTGCCTGATTGAAATTAATATTGTTGCATGTTTTTATAGCAGCAAGAATCGCTTCTTGATCATTTTCTACAGTCATGGGTATTTTAGAAGGATTTAATATAGTTGCTGTTAATGAGTTGGTATACATGGCTTCAAAATCAATTTGGTTCACACACTTAATTGTTGTTAAGTCTGCCATACCGATTCCAACACCATTTCCATGGGATTTCTTACTCACGCCTAATACAATAATTTTCTTTATTGGAGCCGCATCAAAGCTCTGGTTCAAGCCTGAGCCCGGTCGCCCTGTTACATTGGCATCCATACCACTTCCGCTAATATTTTTACCAATTTCTTCAACAATGAGCACGTCTACTTCAGATAAAAGAATTTTGGCAATATTTTCTTTGGCCATATTTAAGAATACTTTTTCTAGTTCAAATATTAAGTCTTTGGGAACTATTTCTAAATGAAGGATTTTATCGTAAGCATTTTCGATAATGGCAACACCAAATAATATAGGCGCCTTCTTTAAAAACACGCTTCCAACCTTAGGGATCAACTCAGGAAAGAAATCAAACCCTTTTGAATGTAAGGTTGAAGCACCTTTATGATTGCCTAACCCTATGGCCATCATCTTTAAAAGTCCGCTTTCGTAATCGGATTTAAAATCTGTATGAGGCTTTATTTTGTTAGCGACTATAATGCCATCCGATTTAAAAGCAATTTGATCACAAAAAATTGGTGTTCCATCCTCTAAAGCACCAATTTCAACAACATCCATAGAAGCTTTTATTGGGACTCCCAAATATTCCTCAGTAATGTTGTATTCTCTTAATACCTCCAGCTGTCCTTCAATTGTAGCACCGCCATGACTCCCCATAGCCGGTACAATAAAAGGGCTTGCACCTTTTTTAAGCAGGATTTCAACTAAAGACTTTATAATTTGATCAATATCTGTAATGCCTCGGCTGCCTACCGTAATGGCTATTTTTTTACCATTTAGGAATTCATCCTCTATTTTTTTGATATCATTTTCTAATATCTGCTCATAGTTTGTTACTTCTTCATTTTTAAAATGCTGTTTGATGCGAAGCATTTTGGGAATCTTTATATTGTCTTTACCGTCTATAGCTACTTTGACGGGTTTCATACTTCCACATCCTCCTTTAGGTAAATACCTTTAGTCAAATTGAACCAATACTTTGCAAATATCCTTTGAATTGTTCTCAATCATTTCAATTGCTTCTACAATATCATCAAATTTGTATACAGCAGAAACAAAATCTTTTGTATTTATTTTTTTATCCTTGAAAATTTGTATCACTTCTTTAAATTTATTGGTTTGAAGTCTTGATCCATGTATGGTAATTTCTTTCTTGGTTATAGGCAGCAGCGGAATGCCGGCACAATCTTTTGAAAACCCTAAAATAACAATTTTTCCGGCTACAGATGCAACTTCTACAGCCTGCTCAAGGATAGCCGGAATCCCTACTGCGTCCATCAAAACATTTGCACCAACGTTATGAGTGTACGCCATAACTTTTTCTTTGACATCTTCTTTGGATGAATTAATGGTATAATCCGCCCCAAAAGCTTTTGCTCTCTTAAGTTTGCTATCAAACAAATCGGATACAATGACTGTGGCCCCTTTTAGTTTAGCAAATTGTATGATCATAAGACCTATCGGACCTGCTCCTGCAACATAAACGGTTTCATTTTCTTTGACATCACCATGCCATGTTGCTTGAGCAGCAATGGTATATGGCTCTATCAAGACGGCTTCTTCCCAAGATAATTCGTCCCCAAATTTGTGGACATTGGCTTCATTGACCACCACATATTCTTGGAACCCGCCATCTTTGTGAACGCCTAACACTTCTAATGTTTCACATACATTAGGTCTTCCGGATTTACATGCATAGCACTGGCCGCAATAGACAATAGGCTCAATGACCACTCTATCTCCTGATTGTATTTCATTCACATCATCGCCGACTTTTACAATCTCACCCACAAACTCATGCCCTACTACTCTTGGATAAGTGGCTAAAGGATTTTTACCATGGTAGATGTGCATATCCGAGCCACAAATCCCTGCAAACTTTACCTTTACTAAAACTTCACCGGGCTTTTCTATCTTGGGTATTTCCTTTTCAATAATTTCTAAATGTCCTGCTTCAAAAATCTTAATCGCTTTCATGGATTGACACTTCCTTCTTAATTATTTCATCAAGCTTGGTAAGAATAAGCTGATTTGCGGCACAAAACTGACTAACATTAAGACTGCAAGACTTACCAACAAGAACGGTAAAATTGCTCTGGTAATCTTAGCAATAGATATTTTTCCAATATTAGATGCTACAAATAGG
>JAKSCF010000128.1 GCA_022360735.1 Clostridia bacterium | reverse complement strand
TGCAACCCTTTGGTTTTAATTCCGTTGCACTCCATTAAAACTAGTATTTCTCCATTACAAATTATATACCAAATATCTCTTGTAGTTAACAATATATCTTCGTTCAGTAAAAACTATTTATTTTTATATTATACTTTAGTCGTGGGAGGAAGAGAATGCTTCATAAATATACATTTAAAGATAAATATATCGTTCTGGATGTTAACAGTGGTGCCGTACACGTTGTAGATGAAATCATTTATGACATCCTAGATTATTATAAACCAAATGAGCAAGTTGACTTATTAGATGAATTGAATGGGAAATATGATGAAAAAGAAATCAATGAAGCTTTAGAAGATATTCGGTATTTACAAAAAGAAAAATTACTTTTTTCTGATGATTCACATATTACGGATGAAATCATTTATGATAAAAAGCCTGTTGTTAAGGCGCTGTGTTTGCATGTTGCTCATGATTGCAATATGAAATGCAAGTACTGCTTTGGATCTCAAGGCTCATTTCAAGGCACAAGAGAACTGATGTCTTTAGAAGTGGGAAAAAAGGCATTGAAATTTTTAATGGAACACTCAGGAAGCCGTAGAAATTTGGAGGTTGACTTTTTCGGTGGAGAACCTCTTATGAATTTCGATGTGGTAAAGGAATTAGTAGCATATGGACGGAAAATTGAGAAAGAATATAATAAAAATATTAGGTTCACTATTACAACCAATGGTTTATCTTTGGATGATTCCAAAACAGACTATATCAATGAACATATGGAGAATGTTATATTAAGCATAGATGGTCGTCCGGAAGTGAATGATAATATGCGTCGTACATGGAATGACCAAGGGACTTATGATTTGATTATTGATAACTTTAAAAATTTTGTAAATAAAAGACAAGACAAGCTCTACTATGTAAGAGGAACATTTACCAAAGAAAATTTAGACTTTTCGGAGGATGTAACTTTTTTAATAAAACAAGGTTTTAAAAACGTATCGGTAGAACCGGTAGTGGTAAGCGAAGACATTGGCTATGCACTCCGTATGGATGATTTTGCTGATATATCCGTTGAATATGGTAAATTAGCCGATTATTTTATTGAAAGTGCACGAGATAACAAGGTGTTTGAGTTTTTTCATTTCAATATTGATTTGGACCAAGGTCCCTGTGTTATAAAAAGAATTTCGGGCTGCGGTGCGGGAACAGAATATTTAGCGGTTGCTCCGGATGGAGATTTATATCCCTGCCATCAGTTTGTTGGAGACGAAAAATTTAAAATTGGTAATGTATTGGAAAAAAATTATCAAAATAAATGGTATAATACTTTTAATGCTGCGCACATTTATAGCAAAGAGCAGTGTAAAAATTGTTGGGCTAAATTTTATTGTAGCGGAGGCTGTCATGCTAACGCTTACAATATGAATGGTGATATATTAAAGCCTCATGAGTTAGGGTGTGAGATGGAAAAGAAGAGAATAGAATGTGCTATAGGAATTAAAGCAGAACTCAGTAATTAAAAAAATGAGGAGGAAACCTATGATACTTGAGGTTGAAGGTATGAAACCCAAAATCAGCACTTCATCTTATACAGCGGATGCTTTGATAGCTGGGGATGTTGAGATTGGAGAAAATGTAAATATATGGTTCAATACTGTGGTTAGAGGCGATGTCAATGTTATTCGAATTGGTAAAAATTCTAATATACAAGATAATTGTACCCTTCACACATCGGTAGAATACCCTGTCATTGTTGGAGAAAATACCGTTGTTGGGCACAATGCTGTGGTACATGCCTGTACAATTGGAGATAATGTTTTGGTGGGAATAGGCGCTATTGTATTAGATGGTGCCATAATAGGCAGCAATGTGGTTATTGGAGCACACACTCTGATTCCACCGGGTAAAGTGATACCGGATAATTCTGTAGTCATGGGAAACCCTTATAAAATAGTTAGAGATTTTTCAGAAAAAGATGAAGAGATGATTCAAAGCATTATTAACAGGTATATAAAATGGTCTAAAGTTTATAAAGAAACTGCAAAGGAGGTTAATCAATGAAAAAAGTATTAGTCATTTTACTTATTATTTTAATTGCAGTAGGTTGGACGATTTCGGTTACAGGTTTTCAAGCAGGCAGTTTGGAGATAGAACCTATCAATAAACAAATGAAGCTTGGATTGGATTTAAAAGGCGGCGTATATGTTGTTTTAGAAGCTGTGACGGACGCACAGGGGGAAGAATTAAAAGAACTGATGAATCAGACCCAGCAAGTTATTGAAAGACGTGTCAATGCCATGGGACTTTCTGAACCCAATGTCATCATTGAAGGGGAAAAAAGAATTCGTATAGACTTACCGGGTGTGAAAAATGCATCTGAAGCGATTAATTCCATCGGAAAAACGGCTCAGTTAGAGTTTGTAGATTATACCGGCCAAGTGATTTTAACCGGTAAGGATGTGAAAAATGCAGGTATTACATATCAGCAAGACGATCCCAACGTACCATCTGTTGCTTTAGAAATGACAGGTGAGGGTGCAGACGCTTTTCAAGAAGCGACCAGCAGAATGAGTAAGATCCCTTCCCCCCATCGTAGCGACCCAAACTATGAAGAAAAAATAGTACCCAAAATAATCTATATTGTACTGGATGGAGAAGTCATTTCTGCACCTGAAGTCGATGAAGAAATTAGAGATGGTAATGCAGTCATAAAAGGCAGGTTTACAATTGATGAAGCAGCTACTCTGGCAGCTCTCATAAGAGGCGGGGCATTACCTGTTAATCTGGAAGAAATACAAACATCTGTTATAGGACCAACCCTTGGCGTGAATTCTTTGAATCAAAGTGTGCTTGCCGGAATAGTGGGTATTGCTCTTATTCTGATATTTATGGTGGTATACTATCGATTGCCCGGACTTTCAGCGAGTATCGCGTTACTGTTGTATATATTAACCGTCATTTGGATTTTAATCGGATTTGATGCGGTACTAACCTTACCGGGAGCTGCCGGATTGATTTTATCCATAGGTATGGCAGTAGATGCTAACGTCATCACATTTGAAAGAATCAAGGAAGAAATAAGAAATGGAAAATCCATTAGAGTTTCGGTTAATTCCGGATTTAAACGAGCAATGACAACCATCTTAGATGCCAATGTAACCACTTTAATTGCAGGTGTTGTGTTATATCAATTTGGTTCAGGACCGGTCAAAGGCTTTGCTATAACATTGATGATCGGTATATTGGTCAGCTTATTTACGGCAGTATTCATTACAAGATTATTCCTTACAGTTTTTTCATATATACCGGGATTTAATCAACCACAATACTTTGGTGTTAATGAGAGCAAATTTAACATACAAATTATAAAGAATACGAAAAAATGGTACAGCATATCTGTAGTGATTATTGTGGTTGGTTTGTTAGTTGGTTCATTTGGAGGCTTTAATCTTGGTATTGATTTTTCCGGTGGGACTATGATTCATATCAATATGAACCATCAAGTAGAAGTCGATGAAATTAAAGATGTTATCAAGGAATATGACTTAAGTGAAAGCATTGTTCATGTAGGTAATGAAAGACAAGAAGTCATGATAAAAACAAAAAAATCTTTGAACAATGCCGAAAGAACACAAATATTCGATGATGTTGCCAAAGCATATAATTTAACCCAAGAAGATTTGTTGGCAGCTGATCAGTTTAGTCCTTCTATCGGTAATGAAATTCGTGAAAAAGCGCTTATATCTGTTTTAATAGCAAGTATTGGAATGTTAATATACATTGCAATACGATTTGAGATAAAATTTGCCGTTGCTGCTATTATTGCTTTATTGCACGATATCGGTATGATGATTGTATTTTACGCTGTCTTTAGGATACCCATTAATAGTCCCTTTATTGCAGCGATATTGATTGTAGTAGGTTATTCCATCAATGATACCATAGTTGTTTTTGATCGGATAAGAGAAAACCTTAGAATAAACAAAAAGATTAAATTTGCTAAAATTGTAGATATGAGTATCAATCAAACCCTCAGCAGATCCATTAATACTTCTGCTACCACTTTGGTAGCCATAGTTTGTATATATATCTTTGGTGTAGAGTCTATAAAAGAATTTACTTTACCGCTTATTGCAGGTGTTTTGTCCGGAACATATTCTTCTATATTTATTGCAAGTCCTGTATGGTATCATTTAAATAAACTGATCAATAAACCCAAATATGCAGGAAAGTAAAATAGGGACAGGTAAATTAATTTAAAAGAAGGAATAACAAGTATTTTGTAGAATTATTAAAAAAAAATAGGGGGACGTACAATGAAAATCAACCTAAAAGAAAAGATAAGAAATATTCCTGATTTTCCAGAGAAAGGGATACTGTTTAGAGATATTACTACATTATTGCAAGACAATGAAGCTTTTGTTATTGCCATAGATGAAATGAAAAAAATATCGAATTCTATTGATTTTGATTTGATCGTTGGCCCGGAATCAAGAGGATTTATCTTTGGTACGCCTTTGGCATATGCTGCAAAAAAGGGGTTTATTCCTGTCAGAAAACCTGGAAAACTACCATATGAAACCGTTCGTTTTGAATACGATTTAGAATATGGCAGTGATGCGTTAGAAATGCACAAGGATGCCATCTCAAAAGGACAAAAAGTATTAATTGTTGATGACTTATTAGCAACAGGAGGTACATTATTGTCTACTATTAAATTAGTGGAGCAATTAGGTGGCGAAGTTGTAGGTGTTTTAGTGTTGATAGAATTAATGGATTTAGAAGGAAGAAAAAAATTGACACAATATAATGTGAAATCATTATTGCAATATTGAATAAAACGTTTTATAATTTAACAATGAAAATGACGGGGCAACCCGTCTTCATTTTTAAGATAATCTAGATTGTTTATCATGAATAATTTAGGTTCACATTCAGTATTAGGGGAAATTTCAAATGCTAGAAGAATTTATGGAAAAAATAATAAAGTACAATCCAAATACTGATTTGGAGCTTATTGAAAAAGCGTACAAAATTTCAGTAGAAGCCCATGCAGGGCAGTTTAGAAAATCCGGTGAAGATTTTTTTATTCATCCACATCAAGTCGCTAAAATTTTGATTGGATTGGAAATGGATGATGCCACAATTGTTGCCGGCTTACTTCATGATGTCTTAGAAGATACACAGTATTCTTATGGCGAGCTGAAAAGAGACTTTGGTGAAGAAATTGTCATGCTTGTTGAAGGTGTAACCAAGTTGGGTACTCTGGTTTTTGAAAGCAAAGAGGAGCGTCAAGCTGAAAATCTAAGAAAAATGTTCTTGGCAATGTCTAAAGATATACGGGTGCTCATCATAAAGCTTGCAGACCGCCTTCACAATATGAGAACCATAAGTTATATGGATGAAGGAAAAATTAAAGAAAAGTCCATAGAAACTTTAGAAATATATGCGCCCTTAGCACATCGCTTAGGTATTTCTAGAATTAAATGGGAGCTTGAAGATATTTCGTTTAGATATTTGGACCCTAAAGCATATTATGATCTTCATGAAAAGGTTAAGAAAAAAAGAGCTGAAAGAGAAGCTCTGATTAATGAAGTAATACACGCATTAAAAAACGAAATAGAAGGCCATAATATAAGATATGAGATATCTGGCCGCTCAAAGCATTTCTACAGTATTTACAAAAAAATGAAGTATCAAAACAAGCAATTTGAAGAAATATTTGACCTAACTGCGGTACGTGTTATCGTGGATTCCATTAAAGACTGCTATGGTGTTTTGGGAGTTGTTCATACCATGTGGAAGCCCATTCCCGGTAGATTTAAAGATTATATTGCCATGCCTAAAACAAACATGTATCAATCTTTACATACAACGGTCATTGGAAATGACGGCGAACCATTTGAAATTCAAATTAGAACGATGGAAATGCACAAAATATCAGAATATGGTATAGCAGCCCATTGGAAATATAAAGAAGGCAAACAATCTTCGGATGATTTTGACTATAAGCTGGCTTGGCTTAGACAAATGATGGAATGGCAAAGGGAATTAAAAGATCCTAAAGAATTCATGGAATCCCTAAAGGTAGATTTGTTCTCAAATCAAGTGTATGTTTTTACTCCAAAAGGGGAAGTCATTGAGCTGCCATCGGGGTCAACGCCGGTTGACTTTGCCTATAAGATTCACTCTGAAGTCGGAAATAGATGCACAGGCGCTAGAATTGACGGCAAGATGGTGCCCATTGATTATAAATTGAATAATGGAAATATAGTTGAAATTATAACATCAAGCAACAGTAAAGGACCATCCATTGATTGGCTTAAAATAGTAAAAAGTACTCAAGCAAAGAATAAGATTAAACAATGGCTTAAAAAAGAGGGTAAGTCTGAAAATATTGACAAGGGCAAAGAAATGCTTGAAAAGTACGTCCGCAGGAAAGGCTATGACCCTCAGCAGATTGTAAAATTACAGTGGCTTAATAAAGCAGGAAAGCAAATGAATTTCAGCTCGGCAGAGCACCTTTATGCTGCCATAGGCAACGGAAGTGTTCCCATCAATAAAATAGTACCTAAGCTGCAGCAATATTACAGACAAGAGAAGCAGCAGGAACTGGAGAAAAAAGAAAAGCCTTTGGTAGAAAATGTACAAAAACATAAGAAAAAGAAAAAAGAAGCCAGTGGCGTTAAAGTCAAAGGTGTTGATAACCTATTGATTCGATTTTCCAAATGTTGCAATCCTGTACACGGTGATGAAATTATAGGATTTATTACTAAAGGTAGAGGGGTGTCGGTTCATCGAAAAGATTGCATCAATATTATGAGTCAATATGAGACCATTGAAAATCGTTTAATAGAAGTAGAGTGGGATACAAAAGATAAAGATGATATTTCTTTTGAGACTGAAATAAATATTATGGCAGAAGATAGAAAAGGTATGCTGGTAGAAATCACAAAGGTATTTGATGATTTGAATTTAACGGTAACAGGTTTTAATGCAAAAAGCGGCAGAGATGCCATTGCTGCAGTAAGCTTAACCATAGAAATATCCAATATTAATCAATTGAATAAAGTTTTTAATAAAATTAAGAATATTGAAGGTGTAGTAGATGTATATCGAGTTATTTCTTAGGAGGATTAAATGAGAGCAGTTGTGCAAAGAGTGACAGAATCTAATGTTACTGTTGATGGGAAAGTAGAAGGAAAGATCCAAGCCGGATTACTGGTTTTATTAGGTGTAGAGGAAGAAGATACACAGCAGGATGTCAATTATCTATCTGAAAAAGTCGTCAATTTGAGAATATTTGAAGATGAAGATGGTAAGATGAATCAATCGTTACTGGACGTAAAAGGAGAATTATTGGTTATTTCTCAGTTTACATTATTTGGAGACTGTAGAAAGGGTAGAAGACCAAGTTTTGTTCAAGCTGCAAGGCCTGAAAAAGCCAATGAGTTGTATGAAGCATTTGTACAAAAATGTGAGCTTATGAATGTGAGAACAGAAACAGGGGTTTTTCAAGCAGAGATGAAGGTCAATTTATGTAACCATGGACCTGTAACATTGTTAATAGATAGTAAAAAAGTTTTTTAGGAGGCTGTATAGGATGAAAATTAAAAGGTTTGTGTTAGGCATGTACCAAGAAAATTGCTATTTAGTGTGGCATGATCAAACAAAAAAGGGTTTTTTAGTTGATCCTGGTACGTATAGTGAAGCTATAATGGATTTTATAAAAGAAAACAATATTGAATTAGAGTGTATTGTATTGACCCATGCTCACGGAGATCATATCGGAGGTTTGGAAAGATTTATGAGTGAATTTAATGCACCTGTATACATACACGAAAAAGAAGCCCCTATTCTAAAGGATGCTAATAAAAATGAATCTTTGGGGATTGTAGGCTACAAGATAGAGATAGATGCTGATAGATTACTTAAAGACGGAGAAGAATTAGAGATCGGAGGCATTCCTATAAAAATATTGCATACACCGGGTCATACGCCGGGAGGGATGTGCATTTATGTTGGGTCTTATTTAATAAGCGGGGATACATTATTTGCTGAGTCAATAGGAAGAACAGATTTTAGATACAGTTCAACAGATGATTTAATCAATGCCGTTAAAAATAAGCTTTATTTACTCCCTGACGATACCATCGTTTTACCGGGACATGGTTTGGAAACCAGTATCGGGCATGAGAAAAAGCGCAATCCCTTTGTAAGGCCATAAGTGACCTAGATCATTTGAGAGAAGGAATTATAATGGTTGATGTTTACTTAAATGATGATAAGTTTAAATACGAAGTAGAAACTTTGATTCAACTTTTTATAACACCGTCATCGTTTCGATTTATTGGTAAAGAAGCTTTGGAAGGGAACCAAAGCTTTTTATTAACGATATATGTTACAAATGATCATGAAGACTTACAAATCAGAACTGCATTTTTCAAAAATGGTGAAACGATGCATCAAGTAAACGAAAAAGAAGTTATCAATTATAATAAGCCAATTACAAAAAAAGAAATAAAGGATGGTGTTAAAAAGTCCATTTATATCATTTTTGAAAAGGTATATGCATATTCACCCCCTTGGGGGATTTTAACCGGAATACGTCCCTCTAAGATTGTGAATGAAATGATGGATCAAAACATCAATGAAGAAGAAATTATAGAACATTTAAGAGAACATTATAAGATACAGGAAGAGAAAATAAGCCTGTTAATGAAGGTATGTCAAAATGAAAGACCCATACTTAATAACAGTGTTCCAAATGGCGTCAGTCTTTATATTGGTATTCCTTTTTGCCCGTCTAAATGTATATATTGTTCTTTTACATCGTATCCGGCAGATGAATATGAGGTAAATCAATACCTTGTTGCATTAAAAAAAGAAATTCAATATGTTGGGCAAGAACTAAAAAATGGACAGAATAAAATTGAGACCATATATATAGGAGGAGGAACACCTACTGTATTGTCTCAAGAGCAATTAAAAGAGCTGTTAGAATGGATTCATGAGTATTTTGATTTAAAATTTTTGAAAGAATTTACGGTAGAATGTGGACGGCCGGACACCATAACTCATCAAAAATTAGATGCATTAAAGGCTTATGGTGTTGATCGAATCAGCATTAATCCTCAAACTATGAAAGCAGAAACCCTTAGAACCATTGGAAGAAAGCATACACCGGAGCAAATAAAAGAAGCTTTTATAATGGCAAGGGATTTTGGATTTAAAAGTATAAATGCGGACCTAATTACAGGCCTTCCCCATGAGGATTTAGAAGATTTCAGACAGTCTTTGGAAACTTTGATTGATTTAGGACCACAAAATATTACGGTGCATACTTTGGCCTTAAAAAAAGCGTCTAGACTTAAACAAATAAGGGAAGAATATAGGTATATGTCGGAAACCTGTGTTAAAGATATGCTGAAAGAAGCCTCACGTTTAATGGCATACTATGAATACCACCCTTATTACTTGTATAGACAAAAATACATTTCCGGAAACTTTGAAAATATAGGATACTGCAAAGAAGGGCATGAATGTATATACAATATAAGAATCATGGAAGAAAAGCAAACCATTATAGCCCTGGGGGCAGGGGCAGTATCAAAGGTGTATTTCGAGAAAGAAAATAGGCTTGAACGTGTTCCCAATGTCTCTAACTATGAGATATATATGGGTAGAATAGATGAAATGATCCATAGAAAGAAAGGTTTGATATTTGCAAATATTGACAACAAAAACAATAATACATTATAATAGATAGGTGGTGTACAGTATACCGGCTATAGTTAAAAGAAAATATTATAAAGCGTAGATTGAGATAGTAAATGAGCTCAGTTTTCTAAGAGAACCAGGAAATGGTGAAATCCGATATAACTGATCTTATTGAAGACACTCTTGAGCTGGTGTTCTGAAATCATACTGATTGACATTTAAGGCAGATAAGTATAAAGTAAGAATGCTCGTTGAATATGACGTTATCATAAAAAGTGGGTTAATCCAATTAGGGTGGCACCGCGGGAAGACACTTCTCGTCCATTAGGTGGCATCTAGTATAGTAATACAGCCTAAATCATGTACTTTTTCCAGTGAGGCGTTGTTACATTCGTCGCAGGTACCTTACAGGTACCTACTCCTCACGATGCCTAGCCTCACAGAAAAAATTACACGATTTAGGTGCAGGGCAGTTTTAAGAAAGATGATTTTTTCAAAGGCAAGCCAGAATCCTTTGTAATACTTCTGATATTATAATGTATTCTAACGCAGTATATGGGAAAATCAGCTTTTTAAAACCTGTATTCCTATACTAGATACCACCTAACCAGGGACCGGAAGTTTTTGTATTTTTGATAGGAGGTAAAACCATGTTAACAAAAGCACCACGAGGCACAAAAGATATTTTGCCTCAAGATGTATATAAATGGACGTATGTGGAAGAAAAATTTAGGGAAGTATGCTCTAGATATGGATTTGAACAAATCCGCACACCAATTTTTGAACACACAGAACTTTTTAAAAGAGGGGTAGGAGAAACGACGGATATTGTTGAAAAGCAAATGTATTCATTTGATGATAATGGCGGCAGAAACGTAACGCTGAAACCTGAAGAGACAGCTTCGGTAGGTCGTGCGTATATAGAAAATAAACTTTATGCCAATACTAAGCCTGTTAAGTTATTCTATATCACACCATGCTTTAGATATGAGAGACCTCAAGCCGGTCGATTAAGACAGTTTCACCAATTTGGCATTGAGAGCTTTGGTTCCGGTAATCCGCTGGTAGATGCAGAAGTTATTGGTGTAGCAGTAGATTTTTTTAAGGAGCTGGGTATTCATCATTTAGAACTTAGAATCAACAGCATCGGATGTCCTAAGTGCAGGACTGAGTATAGGAATGCTTTAAAAGCTTTTCTTAAAGATAAATTAGATGATTTATGTGATACATGTAAAAATCGATATGATCGTAATCCAATGAGAATTTTGGATTGCAAATCGGAAACCTGCCAAACCCTTGTTGAAGATGCCCCCAGAATGATGGCATATTTGTGTGAGGAGTGTGCCACAGACTTTGATGCACTAAAGGCGTACTTGGAGGCAATGAACATTCAATACATAGTAGACGTTAACATTGTAAGAGGACTAGATTACTATACCAAAACTGCTTTTGAAATTATATCCAACGAAATTGGTGCTCAAGGAACGGTCTGCGGCGGCGGAAGGTATGATAATCTTATTGAAGAATTAGGGGGTCCTGATACGCCGGGGGTCGGATTTGGTTTGGGAATAGAAAGACTGCTTCTAACACTGGAAAAGAGCGGTATTGAAATCCAAAAAGATAATAGCACAGATGTGTTTATTGCATATCTGGGGGAAGCAGCTAAAAAAGCAGCCGTAGGTCTTTTAAGAGAGCTGAGACTGAGTGGATTAAAAGGACAGATGGATTTATTAGATCGAAACTTAAAAAATCAATTTAAATATTCAGATAAACTGGGTGCTCCTTTTACAATTGTTATTGGAGAAGATGAGTTGAAAGAGAATTGTGTTGTTTTAAAGGATATGAGACGTTCAGAGCAAGAAAAGGTTGAAATCGATCAAATTGTAGAAACTATTAAAAACAAAATATAAATGACTTCATAATCAATTGCAAATCCAGAGGGTTTGATGAAGACTTCACTCTAATAGATATTCGTCCAGCAAACACTAATAGTTGAATGAAAAAAATAGTTGAATAGGAAAGGAAGAAACCACAATGGTGTATAAGCGAACGCATAAGTGCGGTGAGTTAAGAAGTGAACATATAGAAAATACGGTTGTGCTTAACGGGTGGGTTCAGAAAAGAAGAAATCTGGGGGGACTCATATTTGTAGACTTAAGAGATAAAACAGGCATTGTTCAAGTTGTTTTTGATAAAGATGTCTCAGCTGAAGCATTCTATATAGCAGATAAAATCAGAAGTGAATATGTTATTGGTATAGAAGGTGTTGTAAAAGAAAGAGAATCTAAAAATAAGGAGCTGGCTACAGGGGATATAGAAGTTTTTGTAGAAAAATTAACCATATACTCTGAGGCAGATACGCCGCCTATATATATTAAGGATGATGACGATGTTTCAGAAAGCTTAAGGTTAAAGTATCGTTATTTGGATTTAAGAAAACCTTCCATGCAAAAAAACTTGTCGTTTAGACATCAAATCACTAAAATTATCAGAGAATTTTTTAATAACGA
>JAKSCF010000130.1 GCA_022360735.1 Clostridia bacterium | reverse complement strand
TTAAATAAAATTAAAAAAGAGGAGTGATTAATGGAACTTTTAAGCAGAGAATGGATGCTCATGAAAGTTTTTGAACGTTGAATTTACTAAAAGAGGAGGAAATGTTTATGAACCACAAAAAAAATGAAGAGCTTTATGCGAGAGCCTGTAAAAGTATACCCGGTGCTTTTATGTCAAACTTTAAAAAAGAAGAAGGACAACAGCCTATATATGTTAAAAGCGTAAAGGGTGCGAGAATATATGATTTTGATGATAATGAATATATTGATTTTGGTTTATCATATGGACCGGCTATTCTTGGAAGACAAAATGAACATGTACAAAATGCAGTCATAGAAGAGGTGAAAAAATATCATACCAATGAAATGACAACGATTCAATTTGAAGCAGCTGAAAAAATTCAAAAATTAATACCTAGTGCTGAACTCGTTAGATTTACAAGTTCCGGTACGGAAGCCAACATGAATAACTTACGTGTTGCAAGAGCTTATACCGGAAAAAACATGTTTGTAAAATTTAATGGTCAGTATAATGGCGGAGCAGATTTTATTATAGGCGGCGTTGCTAAGGATGCTGAAAACCCAGTTGCGAAAAATGATGTCAATTATGAAGATGTTTATTCCATAATGTGCAGCACAGACGGACGTGCAGCCAATGCTTTGGAAGATTGCTATATCATTGAGTGGAATGATTTAGATGCATTGGAAAATTTATTTAAAAAAGATGCAGATAATATTGCAGCTGTCATTATGGAGCCGGTTATGACGAATGTCAATGGTTGTATGCCTGAGCCCGGTTGTCTTGAAGGCGTTAGAGAATTATGTACAAAATATAAGGTTGTCCTCATTTTTGATGAAGTAGTAACAGGATTTAGAATGGGGTTACAAGGGGCACAAGGGTATTTTGGCATTACGCCTGATTTAACCACTTATGCAAAAGCAATAGGCGGCGGAATGCCTATATCTGTATTCTGTGGTAAAAAAGAAATAATGGACGTTATTACAAAAACAGATGTACTAGGAGTCGGAACCTACAATGGACATCCGGTTTCAGTTGCGGCATTAATCGCTACTTTAGAAGAATTAGAAAAAAATGATGGTGCAGTCTTTAAACATATTGAACGGCTTGGAAATATGTTAAGAGATGGTATGTTGGAAATAGCTGATAAAGTAGGTTGTAAAACATTAAGAGTTCAAGGGTATCCTGGAGCATGGAATATTCTATTCTCGGAAAAAGATAAAATAATCAACCATAAAGATGGTATTGAAAATTCAGATCTGATGAAAGTATTTGCTTTATTAGGCATACTAAAAGAAAAAGGCATCATGACAGCATTCCGCTTCTGTACCAGTGCAGTTCATACTGAAGAAGATATAAAAATCACTTTAGAAAAATTTGAGGAAGCACTCACAGAATTTATGCAAATGTCCAGTGAGTAATCAATTTTTATAATGTAATAGGTTAAGGATGGCAAAGATTGATTAAGTGCCTATCCTTAACCATGAACTTCTTGATAGAATTGATGAGGAGGAAAACAATGGGTAAAGTAATGACCGTATTAGGCGAAATAGATTCAAAGGATTTGGGTTTTACGTCTATGCACGATCATATTATGGTAGATCTTCGCTTCTACAATGAGATGTATAAAAAAGCAGTACCTAATGTCGATGAAGAAAAGCTGGATTGTAAATGTGAAAATGTATCGTATCTTAAAAAAGGATATTTTGGTCTATCTCCCGACTGTATGTACTTGAATGATATTGATTTAGCAAGTGAAGAATTAACTCATTTTAAAAATGCAGGTGGATCTTCTATGCTTGAAGTAAGTCCTATTGGTATTAGAGGAAATATTGAAGACACCAAAAAAATATCAGAAAATACAGGCATTAATATCATAGCATCAGCAGGATATTATGCTGAAGGATCATGGCCGGAAAAGTACACCCATATGTCCATAGAGGAACTTCAGGCACAGATTGAAAAAGAAATATATGAAGGTATAGATGGAACAGATATTAAAGCAGGTCATATAAAAATAGCATGTAACTCTTTATCTGGTATAGAGGAAAGAGCACTTAGAGCAGGTGGTAAAGCAGCTGGAAAAACCGGACGATCAATACAAGTTCATACAGGAGTAGGCATGAACCTTGAAGATACAATGAAAATGGTCAAGATACTAGTTGAAGAAGAAGGTGTTGATCCTAAAAGAATTGTTATGTGTCATATAGATCAGTTTGTAGTAACGTCGGTTGAAATAGCAGATTACGTATTGAACCATGCAGCAGCAACTGAACCACAAATAGATAAAATCAAAAAATTACTAGATACGGGTGTTACTATTGGTTTTGATACAGTTGGAAACACATGGGGACTTGACGTTATAGCAAAATATCAGCCCAATGACTATGACAGAGTTAGAGGATTATTACCATTAATACATGCAGGATATTCAAAGCAGATTGTATTTGGAACGGATTTGTATACTAAAGTGAGTTACCGTAAATATGGTGGAAACGGATATACCGGTGTATTAGAGTCATTAGTACCTTTGCTTAAAATGTTTGAAGTTTCAGATGAAGATATCCAAAACATGGTTGTAAATAATCCGGTAAGGCTGTTAGAATACTAATCTAATTTCAATTTATGTAATATATAAATCATTTGGGTATACTTGGAGCCAATGGTATGGTTGGAGCGGACTATAGCAGTAGGAACAGGAATGGCTCATAAAATCCAAAAAAGTGACAAGGTAGTGGTATGTGAGAACAATTTATATGGCATTTCAACTCAACAAGATAAAGGTATGGCCATTACCGATATTTCCGACAGAGCCACTTCTTACAATATGCCAGGCGTTACAGTAGATGGAAATGATGTATTAGCTGTCAATGGAGCTGTAGAACAAGCCGTAAAAAGAGCTAAAGCAGGTGAAGGCCCTACTGCAAAAGACCCTATTCCTAGATTTGAAAGATATTTAGTTGATAAAAATGTTGCAACAGAAGAGGAACTAAATGCCATTTCTAATGAAATTCAAGATGAAATGATTGCAGCGGTTGATTACGCTATAGAATAGTAAATCTTAATTAAAAACATTCAAAGAAATAAATGAAAAGAAATGCATATATATGGTAAAATGTAAGATGATACATTTAGCATAATCTAGGAGGGCGTTATAATGGCAATTGAAAAAGTAAAAGCATATTTTAGTCAGTGGAATATGGAGAATAAGATACAGGAGTTTGAGGTTTCAAGTGCAACGGTTGAGTTAGCGGCACTAGCGCTTAAATGTGAACCGGAACGAATTGCAAAATCATTGTCTTTTATGATAAATGAAAAGGCTGTTCTTGTTGTTACTGCAGGGGATGCAAAGATTGATAATAAAAAGTATAAAGAAAAGTTTGGTGCAAAAGCAAAAATGCTCACGCCGGATAGAGTTAGAGAATTAATTGGTCAAGCTGTTGGCGGTGTCTGCCCATTTGGAATTAATGAGGGTGTACCGGTATATCTGGATAAATCTCTAAAACGTTTCAAAACTGTGTTTCCAGCTTGTGGAAGCAGTAATAGTGCAATTGAGTTAAGCATTCCGGAACTGGAAAAATATTCAGGCTACGCGGAATGGGTGGATGTTTGTAAAGGGTGGAATGTCTAGCTGCAATTTTTAAGGGAAGCCATTTTGACTTCCCCCATTTGCATATTATGAATGTTACAAATTTAATATTTGATATTTGTCCCACCAACTATGATTACTTTTTGGAAAAAATTTTTTCCTTATAAGGAAACTGTTCTTCGAAAGATTTTAATTCGTCCTCATTTGTTTCAAAAACAGAATCGATATAACACTTACCTGAAATGCCTTCAAGTGAACCTTCATTTAATTCTAATGCCATGAATTCTTCAAAATTGTCGCCCCATGATGTTTGAATATTATACTTCTTAGCATTTTCAAAACCAAAGCGATGGTAATAGTTTGGATCACCAAAAATTGCGATTGCATTATAACCTAATGCTCTGGCAACTTTAATAGAATGTCTCATAAGTTGAGACCCAACGCCTTTACCTTGATAAGAAGGCAATATCCCAAGAGGCCCCATGGTCAGGATTTTAAACGCCTCATTATTTTCATTGATTACTTTCGATTTTGTATACATGATATTACCAACAATTTTTTCTCCATCACATGCAACAAAACCTAATTCTTTGATAAATGCATTTACCTTTCTCATCTTATGAACGATTAAATGTTCGTTACAACCAGGATTATATAAATCCCAAAATGCCTCTCTTGTCAGATTCTCTACAATTCTAAAATCATTTTCATTTTCTAATCTAATTGATATATTCATTTTTAATATACTCCTTTTGATATGCTATTTTTTTACTCAGCTATCGGGCGATAAAAGAATAACACGAAGTAATAATATATTTTTTTTAGTATCTTAGGCGTTATTCAAAAACCACCCTTGATACTATGCTCATTTTACTCATAAAAAATAATTCCTCTCTTACATAATACCGTGATTATACCATAGTATTGAACAATAATACACTTTATTAATCTTCATTTGTCAATTTGTCAAGCCTGTTCCTTAATTGTATGTTTTTTCTTGTGGTGATGAGAGGGTATACCTATAACCGAACCAAAAAGAACCGTCCCTATTCACATTCACACTATTTATTTTAAGATACCCATCCGTAATGTATTTCAACAACTTTATTTTCCTTAAATACAAATTTATATTGGTTACCTGCTGAATACTCTGCACTACCTCCAACTGTATACCATGCTTCATCATCATCTGATCCTAATTTGCCATATTCTTTTTGAACTTCTTCTCTTGTAGAGCCTACCGTTATATGTCGCTTTGTCATATATATTGGCTTTGTTATTATGTATCTTCTAAAACCTACCTCTCCATATTCAATTTCTATGCCATCTAATTTCTTGCTTATATCATAATAGTTGCCATCTAGAACCTGCTTTTTAAATTTTTCTTCTATTTCTTTGTATAGATCATTCAGATAAACAATACTTTCCGTTTTTAATATGTATTCATTTTCAATAGGACGTCCTTTTATTATAATTTCACCTTGTTCATCTATTGAATAATACTGTCTAATAAAACTCATAGGAATAAATGTATCATTATTATATTTTAAAAAGATAGTATTATCAGGTTTCTTTATAGTATTTCCGTCAACTGATATGTATTTTTTGTTATATATTTTTGCAATAACCGGAACTTTATTATTTTCTTCATTGGCTTTTTTTAAATTTGCCTCTAGCTCTCTTATTTTATAAGCCATTTCCATATTCCTTTGTTTAAGCTGAAAAATTTCTTTTAACAGCTTATCTTCTTCACTAACCATTTCGTTATTATTTTTTTCTATCATTAGCGTATTCCATTGCGCATTCAGTTTATTCACTTCATTTTTTCCCGTATCTTCATATGCCATACTTTTTCCGATTTCAAGGGCACTACACCCCAATATTATTACAACGCTAATAATTAATAACTTACTCCTTTTCATAATTTCTCCTTTCATTTTTTAGTTTTTAGATGGAAATAAAAAAGTTACAATATATTACTCTTTGACAAAAATTTAAAATATCTTGATTATCGTATAAAAAATAGTGAACAACATAATTTTAACATATTTTTTATGTAAAACAATATTTTTACATATACTTGTCTGTAACTTTGCTTATTGCTGATCTATTTTGATATACCTTGAATGCCTTGAATTAACGTTCAATCAGCTTGATTTTTGCTGGAAAAATAAAAGGGGACGGTTCTTTTTGACACTATAATTCGATTTTGAAGATTGGAGTGCCCCATATGAAATTGTTAAGAGAGCTTGGTGCTATATAAAGTACAGCTATTTTTTGACCGATAAGGCATGA
>JAKSCF010000285.1 GCA_022360735.1 Clostridia bacterium | reverse complement strand
TGTTGAACAGATGTAACCTAAGTGTCAAGTATCTAGTAAGTTTCTATTTTGCCAAGGTTTAGTTCTTTCTCTCTCTCTTTCAATCGTTGTTTAACTTAAATTGACCACGTCTTTAAGAAATTGTAGTCGTCTTCACATTGTTGAGAATCAGGGTCTATTCGACACTTTCATAGTCATTCCATTGCATAGTATTTCCGATTCTTTTCTGCCCATTCATGACAGAACAGTTCCGGAAATTCCGCTCCATAAGATCATGCCGTCAGCGCCTATTATGCAGTTGATTGCTGACGAAAAACAGCTGCATAGTATTACCAAGAGTATTTTAAGATCAGATGCGGACTACATTGTGATGGCAGAAGCTAGAGATGGTATAGCACTAAATATTGCAGTAAAGGCTGCTAACAAAGGGACTCGACGTGTAAAAATTACTTTTCACACAACAGATGTTCTGGATTTTTGTTACGATGTTGCCGATGAAATTGTACGTGTTTATGGAGGCTCTCTCTACAGTACCCTATTAAAAGTAGCAAAAAGCTTCCAATTTATTTTCCATTTTGTTCAGTTACAAGACAAGTCGAAAAAAAGATTAAAGGCTATTTATAATATACAAAGCGACCACTCAGGAGTATCTTTTCACAAAATTTGTCAATATGATTTAGTGAATCATCAATGGCTATGGAAAAATGATTTAGGGAAAAGAACCAGAGAAATAGGTATGGAAGAAGATCCTCAATGCTTTGAAAAATTATTACTTGAATTGAGTCAATTAAGTACAAATTTCCCTTTACAGGGAGAAACCCTCTTTTTTCCATACCAACATTTAAGGGGTATATGCTATGAACAGTAAAGTCATTTTATCTTTGGGGATTCATGGTGGTTTGTATCTCTTGCTGGTATTAGGGATATGGATGATTTTTGCCGAAAACATAACAGCATTCTTTAAAAGAGCTTATTATTCTCGATTTCGAGTTGAAAAAAAGTCGTGGATAACGTCCAACAAATGGTTTAAATACTTGAATAAATTGATCTCTATAACTTGTGGACAGACAAATTATGTAACCGTCTATAGTTTTATCATTTTAACCTTATCACTTCCGGTGCTCTTTTTTACATTGCTGGTGAACCGTACATCTTTGGCATTTGCCTGCTTGGTTTCAACTTTTTTTGGTATTTTACCTTACCTATATTTACGTATTAAGCTGAGTGCCATTCGAATCGAAGGCAGTTACGAAGCTGATGCAGTAGTAGGAGAGCTTATCAATCAGTATAAGATGAATTATTCCAATATGATTGAAGCCGTTGACTCAATGGTCAACCTGAAAGAAGCACCAATATGCAGAAAAGCGTTTTATAGATTATCTCTTCGATTAAAAGGATACAAAACAAATGAAGAATTGTTAGAAGGGCTGGAGGAGGTGGTTTTTACCGTTGATACCGATTGGATGAGGATGTTAACCAATAATATTTATATGAGTATAGACAGAGGTATCGACGTGATTATAGGATTAGAGGATATATTACTAGAGCTAAAGGAAGCTAAGTCAACCACAGAAAAGTCTAAGCAAATCAATATTGAAGGTTTTTCAATACTAAAATATCTATCACCGGCAATGTACATAGCCACTGTGTTGATAGCTGTAAAATATTTTGGTTTTACTTTATCTAAATTTATAAAGTATCAATTGTATACATCTATAGGGATTAAATTTTTTGTTCTCATTTTGCTTTTGATTATGATCAACATGATTATTATGTTAGTTTTTCAAAAAAGAAAATATGATTTCTGAGGTTGCCTCTATGCAAGCACTATATTATTCCATTGTTTTACTATTCATATATATGGCTGTTTATTTATTGAAGGAGAGCCATCAACATAAGAAAAAGGTCAATATAAAATTTAAGAATCATAGGTTTAGAAAAATGAGATCTGAATTCATAAGAAAATTGAATGAGAAGGATACTTTTTTCTTAGGATCAGGACTTTCAATAAGCAGATACCAGTATGGCATTTTAAGAACAACCATTTTAGCGGTTATATTCATATTTCAAATTATTGATGCAAGATATGCTTCTAAACCTATTGTACACTACATAACTTTTGGAATTTTGGTTATGATTACTTCTCCAAGAATGACCATCATGAATATAAAAACACCATTTGCAAGGGTATTACAGTTTCTGCAAAATAGCTATCGGAAAAAAATAGATTTAGAGCTATACAACAGTATTTCACAATTAAAGAATTTAGCTGTTGTACAAAAAGATCATCCCATGTCAGCTGATTTTTTAATTGAGCAACTGGTTAGGTCTACCAATAAAAGCAGAAAAATATACATGCAAACGCTTTCTATGATGAGAGAGGGCAAGGATGAAGAAGCCATTGAGTTCTTTAAGCAAGCCATTAACAGTAAATTGGCCATAGAATTTGCCAATATTATCCCAAAACTCGACTACCTGAATCCTGTAGAACTAAAAGATCAGTTAGTACTTATTCAATCATCCTTTAGAAACGAAAAAACAACGATGAAATTAGCACAGCAGGAAATATTGAGTAACTTAATCTTTTTGCCCATTGTGG
>JAKSCF010000467.1 GCA_022360735.1 Clostridia bacterium | reverse complement strand
CCTATAGCAATACTAATAGATTTAATAGGTGCGCATGATTATCCATTATGCAGTATGCATAAATTTAAAACTGATATCTTTCCTTGTATTCTCTTATTATGTTTATGTATACTTGTTTTTCTTTTCCTGTTTATAAATACTTTTTCACCATTATTGCCTCTCACTATTACATGATATAATGCCTTCCTAATGTATCCTTGGTTTTCTTGACATTTCATCACCTATTACTATTTTTTCTAATCTCACTCTTTGGTTAGTCAATTTGTCAAGCCTGACCCCTTTTCCCATAGGTTTTTGTTCAATCAATACTGATCTTCTCAAATACTTTATGCCTATCAGCGTTATTTTCATCATCAATTTTATCCATATGTTCGCTCAGCGCCTCAGAGGCTGCTTTTAAAAAAGAATCTCTGAGATTGCTTGCTGGTTTTTGGGCTTCTTCAGGTAAACAGTCAATCACTGCATCTGCGGCTTTTAGTTTGAGCTTAATGATTGATTTAAAAAGAACATCATACATCTTTATCACCACCGGCAAAAATTATTTTAAGCCTTTCATCCTCAAACTCGGCTTTACTTACGGAAAGCCCCAGCAGTGTTCTCGGCAGTACGATATTTCTTTTTATGCTGCCTGCTTTGATGATGAGTTCATCTCCTTTGCGGCTAAGGGAAAGGTTCTTCTTTTCAGTAAAAGGCATATTAATGAGCATCTTATAAGTATCTCCATCCTTGCTCACCTGTTGGGTTCGCATACTATATTTTATTTCATTAGGGTCTTCAGCATGAAAGATCTCCTCTCCCATTCTGGAAAGCATGTCAAGTCCCACAACTTCCTGTTCAAAGAGAGGGGCACAATAAACAGGCAGGGGAGCAAAACTTTCAGCTATCATAGCCATATAATTTTTTTGGGTATTTTTCCAAACATCAAAATAGCTATCTGATACATTGTCAGGGATTACTTTGTTGACCATTATAGCGTCTATTCCAAAATCATAAATGTTGAGATACGTAAAGCTTCTCTGCGCTTCTTTAATGACCATCTTTTCAGGATTAACCACTATTCTGATACTTGTAGTCTCCCTGTTTGAAAAAATCTTCTTCATTTCACCAAGCTGTGCGAATATATTTTCTACCTCTCCCATCACATTGTCAGAAGGAAAAGGTATGCCCAGCAAAGGCTGCGCAACGGGCTTCATAATCTTCACTGCTGCTCTCTTCAGAGGAAATAGCTTGTTCATCCACCAACTAAGCATATCCGGATAGCTTAAAAGTGCAAGGGTTTCTCCAGTAGGTGCACAATCAATAATAATTACATCATATACTTTCTTCCTATAGTAACCGAGAATTCGAATCAGGCTTAAAAGCTCTTCCATGCCGGGAAAAATCGTAAGTTCTTCTGTAGTTATGTCCTTCAATGTCTTTGAAGTGAGCAGCAGCGTCAGATATTTTTGTATTTCACCCCAGCCCTTTTCAACCTCGTGTATGGTGTCAATCTCCTGAGCCCATAAAAATTCCATTATTTCCACCGGCTCAGGCGAGAGTTCCCTATCAAAAGAATCTCCTAAACTATGTGCAGGATCAGTACTCACAACAAGTGTTTTTTTGCCGCTCTTAGCACTTTTTACTGCTGTTGACGCTGCAATGCTCGTTTTTCCTACTCCACCCTTGCCTGTATAAAGAATAATCCTCATTTCATCCAACCTCCCTATTTCATATTACGAATATTTCATTTCACGTACTATTTATTCTTTTTTTAGCCTGCTCTTAAAAAGCAGGCATTATTGTATATCAATTTTCTCAATTTTTTCTTTGAGATGCTCTTTCGTGTCTTTACTATCCACTCCCCGCTCCAGCACTTTCATAACTTTAAATAATATCTTTACGAGAAGATCTCTTTCTTCACCTGTCAGACTTTCATTAATCAAGTTTACGTATTCAAAAATCAGTTCTTTGAGCCTGTCAACAAGGAAAGAACCCTTCTGCGTAAGTTTTACCACAACTAAGCGTCGGTCAGAGTCACACTTATCCCTTGCGAGATATCCAGTTTTCACCAGTCTGTCCGCAACACCTGATGCCGTGCTCATAGGAGAATTAATGCCGTCGGCAAGCGAGCTCATTGTAAGCTCGCCTTTCCTGTGCACCAACAGAAGTACCAAAAGCTCGGTCTTGGAAAATTCCATATCTATGTCAATCCAGTCTTCGGGAAAAAACAGCTTTTTTATGTTGTCAAGCACCAGGTCCATGATGTTTCCCAGATTCTCCAATTTGTTTCAACCTCCAAACATTACGTATGACGAAGTATATTTATATAATACTACTCTCTTTAAATCCTGTCAAGAAAAAGATTGTTCCTAGTAATGTTGATCAGATTCTTTCAACAGGATGGATCCTGTCGCAAAGCCTGTTTAGCAAGCTCTTTTCGTGGCTGACAACAATCACCCCTAGAGATCTTGCTCTGCATATTTTTAAAAGTTCATGCCAGATTTTGGCCTGGGTTATTGCATCCAGCATGGTTGTTATTTCGTCGGCAATGATATATTTTGTTTGAGGATTAAGGGCCCTGACAATACAAAACCTCTGCAGCTCTCCACCGGATAATTCTATGGGCCACCGCTTCAGCCACT
>JAKSCF010000131.1 GCA_022360735.1 Clostridia bacterium | reverse complement strand
CGACGATATGCTCTTTAGCGATTTGCTTATCTGCCTCTTCTGAGGGATTGTCTTGTGCCGGTTGACCGCAACCGCCTAGTATTCCTATAAGTGATACACACACGCTGATAATAAGAAATTGTTTTAATTTCATAATGACCTCCACTTTATTTATCTTTATTATGATATTGATTTTCATTATCATTTGAAGTATAATAAAAACCATCATATATGTCTGTTCCATTTGGAACAGTTGAGGTGTTTTTTATGAAAAATAATTTATCAAACTCAGAAATATCATCCATTGAGACGTGTACTTTATTTAAAACCCTTACTCGAGATGAGGTTATAGAAAATATATCCCACATACATTATTTGAAAAAAAACTATAAAACAAATACCGCCTTAACCCATTTTAACAATGGGTTTAAAGGTGTGGGTATTCTCTTATCAGGCAAAATTCGTTCATATGTCCTCTATAGTAATGGTAACGAATTACCCCTTCGCTATATCTCGCCGTCAGAAATTTTTGGTTTATCCAGTATATTCAAACCCAATGCTGATTCGTTAATCCATTTTATGACAGATACACCGTGTACATTTGTATTAATTCCTGAAGACAGCTTTCTTCAGCTGTTACAAAATTCTTCAACCATCCTGCACAATTACTTGTATTTTACCAATCAAAGAATCAACTTTTTGATTTCAAAAATTGCTTTGTTTAACCTATCCAATAATTCACAGAAAATAGCTCAATATTTATTATTTGAATGTGATGCCAATGCTTCGGATAACTTTAAATTAAGTTGCTCGAAGGCTCAACTATGTGAATATCTGGGTATGGGCAGAACCTCTTTTTACCGTGAAATCAACATGTTGAGTAAGTCTAAAGCCATTAAAGTTCATAATAAAAATACCATTACCATTGATAAAAAAAAGCTGCTGAAGCTTTTGCAGCAGTAGCTTTTAGTCTTTAATCTAAATTTATCCCAACCATCTCCATTAAATACTTTGCATTGGTGGTATTACTTCTGCCACTTTTTAGCTTATAATCAAATTGGATTTGTCCATTTCTATATTTTTCCGTAAAGTGATAGTTTTCAATCTTTCTATTCCCTGTAATTTTAATATCACATAGTTCTAAATCATGGGTAGAAATTAAACCTATTACCCAGGGTTTATTAAGGTTTTTTATTACATTTTTTGCACCGATACTTCTATCATTGGAATTTGTGCCTTTAAATATCTCGTCTATCAAGTAAATCATAGGTATTTGCTGTTTGGAATAATCTATAATCTCTTTTATTCTTAACAGCTCTGCATAAAAAGTTGATATGCCGTTGTTTAAATCGTCCTCTATTCTCATGGATGTAAAGATACTCATAACTGAGCATTTTAACGCTTGGGCATATACCGGTGCTCCGGCATATGCCAAAACCAAATTTATACCGATTGTTCTCAGTAGTGTGGTTTTACCGGACATGTTTGAACCTGTTATGACACAATAATTATTGTGAACATTTATATCATTGCATACACATTTATCCGTACCTATTAAAGGATGTCCTATATTTTTAGCAGTGAATATGACATGATGGTTTTCAAACTCCGGATAGGTCCATTTGTCGTTTATCTGCGCTACTACTGCCAGACTGGCAACCGCTTCAAATTCTGCTGCCACCTCAATCCATGTTCTTATGCGGACTCCACATTTATCCTTCCATTCTTCCAATGCATAAACACAATGATAATCCCATAGGAAAGCACCATTTAAAATAAAGTAAGCCCATGCATTATGTCTTACATCAATGGCTTCAGCAATTTTAACCAATTCTTTCATATAATCTGTGGCCATTTTCTTGTCCATTTTAAGCCTTAATTTGCATTCATTAAGATATTGATCTTCAAATTCATGTTTTTCGATTAAGTCTAATATATTTCTATATGACACCAACTCTTTTTTAAATCCATAAACAGAGCTTAACAGCTTAGAGGTTTTAATAGACCCAAAACCAAATAGGGCTGTTTGTAGGATTAAAAATATAAATCCTATAGTTGTTGGCATCATATTGATATAACCTAAACTTATACATAATATGGTTACTATTGGCAGTATGTAAAATATGTATCGCATGTTTTTATTCTTGAATATTCTGGCTGCATCTTCTGCACTTAACAACATAGGTTCTGAGTTTTTTCCAATTTTCTCATTCATTAGGAGTTCACATTGTAAGCTTTCAGTAAACTCAATTAAACCGGCCATTTCTTTTACTGCACTTTGTCTTGCTTTCATGATTTTGATTTCTTTACTTGGATTACATAATAAATCTCTCAATCTGATTCTCCCATAGTAAGTACGGGATACATTTATCCATTGAAACAAGGAGTTTTTTCCAAATATATCTAAATCTTTTGTGTATGGATGGTTTTCGTTTTTAAATGCTTCACCGCTGTCTTCAAAGTCGCCATAATTGCCGTCTATTCTTTCAATATATCTTTTATTAACGGTCTGTTTACAGCTTGCTTTTTTTATTTGATATTTTACATTTTCATGCTTTCTAATCAACAGGATAAAAATTAATAAACCGCTCACAAGTGTTACCATTGCCATTAATCCCATTTCTTTTGAATAGCACCATATTGTGATGGTTAAAGTTAATATAAAAACAGCTAATCGGGCTTTACTTATTTTAGCAGATTGCTGATTCAGTTTATTTTCTAGGTTCCTGTATTTGCTTAATCGGTTCATGTATTCATTTCTAATATACATATATCCTCCAAAAATTTCCCCAGTCTAATTTAAACAATTTACTATCATTCTAGATTCCATTATACTATATTTTACACTTTATCCATATGATTGACATCGTTTTAAAGCATTTCAGCTATTATTCTACTCAATATCTTTCATTTATTATTGTATGATTATGTCATAAGAAATAAAAAGAGCCGGGAACACCCGACACTTTTATTTTTTTTGATATCGTCCTTTTTCATTTACTTTACAGCTGCGGAAGACAATACCAATGATAAGTATTTCTCTTCTGATGTAGCACCTCTGGACGTAAGGGCAATAGGAACTTTAGCACCTGCAATACAACCCGCCATTTTAGCGCCACCTGTATAAATCATGCTCTTGCACAAGATGTTTCCGGCACTGATATTTGGTGCCACTAAAATATCTGCATCACAAGCAACAGGGCTTTTAAATCCCTTGATTTTTACTGATTCAGGACTCATAGCAAGATCATATGATAGAGGCCCATCCACAATGCAATTACCTAAGTCGCCTGCTTGACTCATCTTTTTAAGATTATCTGCATCAACTGTCTCAGGCATTTTCTCATTTACATTTTCAACGGCTGCCAAAATTGCGACCTTTGGCTTTTCATATCCCAGAGAAATAAAAGTGTTGACAGCATTTTGAACGATCCACTTTTTTTGATCCAGTGTCGGATAAATCATCATGCCTGCATCCGTAACAGCAATTAACTTGTGGTACGTTGGTACCTCTAGAATTGAAACGTGTGACATGGTACTGTCTGTACGAATACCGGTGCTTTTATCCACTACGGCTTTAAGCAATGTTGCTGTTTGTATCTTACCTTTCATT
>JAKSCF010000676.1 GCA_022360735.1 Clostridia bacterium | reverse complement strand
GCCCCATATGAAATTGTTAAGAGAGCTTGGTGCTATATAAAGTACAGCTATTTTTTGACCGATAAGGCATGAAACAAATTGTTTTATCGGTCTTTATCTTTGAAAAAACTAGAAAAAATAATTATAATAATGATAGCTGTTAAATGTAAAGCACAAGAGACGGTTTGGAGGAGAGCACTATGACATTATTTCTTAAACTGGTATCATCACTAGTAGATATGTTTCATTTAGTATTAGGAGAAATCATTAAACGGATTTATCCAAATGCAGACGACAAATTTATGCATTTAATTGTTATTGGTTTTATAGGGATCATAATATTTTTTGTAGCTAATATAATTTTTAAATGGTTATCAAAATATTCAATTGAAATTATATCATTTATATTTTCACTTTTTGTAGTATTGGTTTTAGTCTTTGCAATTGAAATACAACAATATGTAACAGGAAACGGTCGTATGGAATTTAAAGTGTTTTATATGGCATGGCTGGGTTTATGTATGCTATAGGCATTTATATTGCTATTAGATTATTCACTGCTCTAATAAAAAACATTATTAAAAATAAATAGCTGGTTATTAATTAAGGGAATACAAAGAAATAGAGGATGATCTAAACAAAAATAGCCATAGTTTTCAAAAAATATTGAACAAACTTGATATGAGGAGAGAACTTTCTATAGAAAAAGATGATAAGTTATTTGATAATTTAATTAGAGTTGTGTCAGAAAAAACAAAATTCATGGTATATTCAACTGAAGATGATAATCCATACGACGATTTGTTATAATTCAATAATATGAAGTGTGAAAAAGTGTTACACTGTTCCAATAAAAAAGATAGTTGACAATTAAAGACAAAAAATAGTACCATATATCATATAACCAAAATATTCCAAAGGAGATGAAAATATGAGAAATATCATAATTGAACCATTAATTATTATTTTTGTACTTATTTCTTATAAAATTTTTATTTTAGGAGAATATGATGGATATAAATACATTGGTTGGTTATTGCTATTAATTATTTTTTCTACGTATATCATGTTTTCTGCTAAAGAAAGAAAAAAGAAGAGTTCAAAACATACAAAGAATAGAATACGATTAGCTGATGAATTAACGGTGAGTGTTTCATTTGGTATGTTTGGCTTTCTCTATGTGCTGACGGAAAAGATGGAGGTAACAGGTAATATTGTTATAGGATGTATCATAGGGCTGTCAATAATTAGGGCAATATTACATATGTATTTTGGTACTGATGAGAGTGAAAGGACTAATGAATAGGGAGGTGGATTGTTGGCTAAAAAGAAAATAGGTCGTCCTACTGATAGCCCTAAAGTGTTAAGAATTACGGCACGAGTTGATGAAAAGGTTTTTAACATTTTAGATGATTACTGTAAAAAGCATGATATTGGAATAGCGGAAGGTGTAAGACAAGCAATCATTCAGTTGAATGACCAGAAAAAATGAGAAAATGGTGCCCGCCGGTAAGCAAGAACACCACTTTACACAAACCACTATCAAAGATAGAGGTAAATTTATTATACCCTGTTTGAGATAGTAATTCAATAATGGTAGTATAGTGATTTAGAAGATATAAATTATAATATACAGAAAAACAACAAAGAATTGAGGGGTTTGTTATGTGGATACCTGCTATTATTTCTGCAATTATTCTAATTATAACCATTGTAGTTTTAACATATTTACAGAAGACAGAAAAAATAAAAGAAAATGATAAAATAAGTAAAAGATTGAACATTTTAGGTCTATACATTCCTATTTTAGTGATATTAAGTAATTTTGCATATGCAAAAACGGATACAACCCAAGAATGCATGATTGTTCTTATGGGTTTATTCGTATGTTTTTTTATAGGGATATTTATAGAAAGAAAATCATGTAAGAGCCCGTGTAATTTGATTTTACTAGCGATTTCTTGGATAATAGGCATTGCAATTATATTATACATTTATAAGTTTATGCTGATTGTAAAAATAACATTTATCTTATCTCAATTTATATTACTATTAATAATCGCCGGCAGAGGTAAATGGAAGGTTTATATATTGGGATTTATAATTTTAATTGGTATAACGTTTATGGTTGATAAATATGAAAATGTCTATTTTAATAATAAAGTAGAAAGAACTGCAATTAACTATGTAAAAGAAGCCGGCTATGATATCACGGATGAGGATACTATTTTAATATTTAGCGGTGCGAACAGAGGGGAAAATATAGTTGTTTGGATCAATAGACTTGAAGAGCAACCTCTAAGATTAAAACGACATTTAAATCTTACATACTATGAGGGTAAAATTATAAAATTTGAAGATGAAAGCAACAAATATTAAATTGAATATTTGCATTATAATGATATACAGTGCTGCGAGGCAGAGATGAAAAGTTGGATTAATAGGGTGTATTAATTCACTTTTTTAAATCTGGCTTTTTTTTATTTCCAAAATATTCAGTAGTATTAAAAAGTATACATCAACACTTTCCATCACATTTTGAATTATCTATATAAAATGGTGTTCTAAAATAACATATTTTGTCGAATAGAATATAATGTCGTAGGAAAAGAAAAGGAGGAACTTTAATATGAATCATTTGGATAGATTAGAATCTACAAGTATTTATATTTTTAGAGAAGCATATAGTGATTTTAAAAATCTTTGTATGTTATGGTCAATTGGAAAGGATAGTACAGTATTGTTATGGCTTGCCAGAAAAGCTTTTTTTGGACATTTACCCTTTCCTTTAATTCATATAGATACACATTACCAAATACCAGAGATGATAGAGCATAGAGATAAATTGGCACTGGAATGGAAACTGGATATGATCTATGGCGAGAATAGGGATGCTTTAGAAAAAAAACAAACATTTCCTGATGGTAATGTTACAAGAATACAGTGTTGCAAAAAATTAAAGACCGAAACATTAATCAACACAGTAAATGGTAATTGGCCGAGGTATAGAATGGATCATGAAACAGGTCAATATGAGATAGATAAAAACACAGAACCGTATACAGGTGTTATTGCAGGAATAAGAGCTGATGAGGAAGGAACCCGTTCAAAAGAGCGGTATTTTTCACCAAGAGAAGAGAATAGCAGTTGGGATTTAGTAGATCAGCCGCCGGAATTTTGGAATCAATTTAATACAGACTTTCCACCCGGAACCCATGTTAGAATTCATCCACTACTGGATTGGACTGAACTTGATATATGGGAATATATAAAAAAAGAAAATATCCCTACTGTATCTCTATATTTTGATCAAGGGGAAGGAAAGCGATATCGATCATTAGGATGTTATCCCTGTACAAAACCAGTAGAATCAAATGCTAAGAACGTAGATGAAATAATAGAAGAATTAAAAACAGGAAAGTTTTCAAATATAGCTGAAAGAGCAGGAAGGGATCAGGACAAAGAAGATGGCGGAGGATTAGAGGAGTTGCGAACAGGTGGATATATGTAAGAAAGAATCTATTAAATTTCAAGATAATAGAGAAGATATGAATATCGTAATAGTAGGTCACGTAGATCATGGTAAAAGTACTGTAATAGGCAGGCTTTTGGCAGATACAAATTCTTTGCCAAAAGGAAAATTAGAACAGGTTAAAGAAATGTGTAGAAGAAATGCTAAACCTTTTGAATATGCTTTTTTATTGGATGCATTAAAAGAAGAACGTTCACAGGGAATAACAATAGATACGGCAAGATGTTTTTTTAAAACTAAAACAAGAAACTATTTAATATTAGATGCTCCGGGCCACATAGAGTTTCTAAAGAATATGGTAACAGGAGCATCCAGGGCTGAAGCAGCATTATTGGTTATAGACGCTAAGGAAGGGATAAAAGAAAACACACGAAGACATGGATATATGTTATCAATGCTTGGGATTAAACAGATATCAGTATTAATAAATAAGATGGATCTGGTGGATTATGATGTTGATGTCTATAAAAAAATTGTCAATGAGCTTAAAGAATTTTTAGTAAAGATAGATATAGCTGCAAACGCATTTATTCCCGTAAGCGGCATGAAGGGCGATAATATTGCAGGACATTTAGAAAATATGAACTGGTATAAAGGCAAAACCGTTTTAGAAACACTGGATAGCTTTGTTACCGAAAAAAAACCCGAAGATAAACCATTTAGAATGCCGGTGCAGGGTATATATAAATTTACAAATGATGGAGATAGAAGAAGAATTATATCAGGTACTGTAGCTTCAGGAAAATTAAGTGTTGATGACGTGGTGATTTTTTATCCTTCAGGAAAGAAAAGTAAAGTAAAATCCATAGAGGAATTTAATAAAGAAAAACAGATGACTATAAAAGCCGGAAAAGCAGCAGGATTCACATTAGAAGAACAAATATATGTGACCAGAGGAGAAATAGCTGCACTTTTAAATGAAACAAAGCCAAATGTTACAAGTAGAATAAAGGTCAATTTATTTTGGCTTGGTAAATCACCTATGGAAATGAATAAAAAATATATGTTGAAACTGGGAACAGCAAAGGTAGGCGTTGAAATAGAAGAAATAAATATGGTTCTGGACTCATCAAACTTAGAAAAGCAAAAAAAAGATAGGATAGAAAAGCATGAGGTAGCAGAATGTATATTAAAGTTAGATAAAGCGGTAGCTTTTGACCTTAGCCATGAGAATTCAGATACGAGTAGATTTGTGGTAGTAGATCATTATAAAATTGCAGGCGGGGGGATTATTCAAGAAGCTTTAGAAGATAAACAAAGCTGGATAAGAGAAAAGATATTTATTAGAGATCGTAAATGGGAAAAGAGCTGGGTTACAAAAGTGGAAAGGGCAGAAAAATATAATCAAAAACCTGCTTTGGTATTGATAACCGGCCATAAAAATATAGACAAAAAGACAATAGCTAAAGAATTAGAAAAGAGACTGGTTAATGATGGCAAAATAGCATACTTTTTATGTATTGGAAATGTATTATATGGCGTTGATATTGATAATAAAACAAAGGAAAAAAACAATAAGGAAGAATCTCTAAAAAGATTAGCCGAGGTATCCAACATAATGCTTAATGCCGGACTAATATTAATAGTGACCGCAACAGAGTTATCTCAAGACGATTTAGATATTATTAAAGCTACGGTTGAATCGGGGGATATCATAACGATTTGGGCACAAGAGGATGTTACTACGGATATAACATTCGACTTGCTTATACCATCAACGGATTCATTGGAAAATAAAGTAAAAAAGATAAAAGAAATATTACAATCTAAAGGCATAGTATTTAAACCCTTTTAGAGAGATGTGCTATATTGGCTTTTGAGTTTTAAATGGAAAGGATAGGATATAATGAATGAAAATATGGTGATTTTAGATCACTTAATTCAATATAGATCACCCCATTATAATAAAGAATTTCCTCTAATCCTTTTTTGGAGTGAAAAAAGTGGGTGCACTACTTTTCTCAAATGGTTCTTTTTTCAAATAGGGATTCTTGAAAAAGTAATGGAGTATGATCCATGGGTTCATAAGTATGAATTCGAAGTGTATAAAAAACAAAATAGTTATAAAGAAGAAATGAGAGAGCAAATATTACACTCAAAAAAAGATATTTTTAAGCTTGTGCGAAATCCGTATAAAAGGGCAGTGAGTTCATTTTTAGCTCTAGTGTTTGCTATATATTGGGAAAATCAGGGTACAGGGTTATATAGAGAAGTTGAAAAAATAAATGAATTATTTCATAACAATAAAAATAGTAAAAAAGGTATATCTTTTAAACAATTTTTATATTATATCAAGGATGTCGGTTCAGATGTAGAGAAAATAGATTCTCATATTGCCAGGCAATATTTAGAAGGTGAAGAACTGTTTATAAAAGATTATATACATCTGGAAAATTTTAGTGATGATATTTCAAAAATTGAAGAAAAGTACCAGCTAAAAAAATGTCATCCCTCGGCAATCGCTGAATCAGATCACCATAGTGCGCCTAGAATGAACATTATAGGAGATTATTCGGAAACTGTCATTACAAATGAAAATATTTCACAAAGATCACTGCCCACTTATGAGAGTTTTTATGATAAAGAAGCAGTAGAGTTAGTCAAAGAAGTATTTAAAAAAGACGTTGAACTGTACGGATATGATCCTTTACAGCAATAAGGTAAATAGATAACAATTGATTAAGCAAATATAAAAGGGTTTGATATTATGGGAAATTAGATTCTAATATAACTTGGCAAGAAGGTAAGGTTATTTATGAAGATAGATGTGAAAATTTAAAACAGCCAGGTTTAGTAGTATGGTTTACAGGGCTTTCAGGATCAGGAAAATCTACAATAGCGGTAGAAGCAGAAAAAGAGCTGATTAAACAAGGGAAAGTTGTATATCGATTAGATGGGGATAATATTAGGCATGGTTTAAATTGTGATCTGGGCTTTTCTGAAGAAGATAGAGCTGAAAATATAAGAAGAATAGCAGAGGTGGCAGCTTTGTTTAAGGATGCTTGTTTGATCACTTTAATATCCTGCATATCACCATATGAAAAGATGAGGCAATTCGCCAAAAAAACAATAGGCGAAGGTCATTTTATAGAAGTTTATGTAAAAGCAGATATAGAAACATGTATGAAGCGAGATCCAAAAGGTCTCTATGAGAAAGTAAAGGATAAAGAGATAAAAAATTTT
>JAKSCF010000132.1 GCA_022360735.1 Clostridia bacterium | reverse complement strand
TAATGATTTCTATTATAGTATTCATAGGCGTATCGTTATTAAAACCATGTAATAATGAGGATTTAGCAGAAGACATCAAGCTTGTTATGGATGCTTAAGCATACAGCAATACTCCACCAGCTAAGCTGGTGGAGTATTATTCTTTTCTTTAAAATCCCCATTCACTTATATACCCTATTGGTATTTGATATCTATTATCTAATAGTTTAAGTACCGTACCGATATCTCCATATTGATTTCCCACATTTACTAGTCCGCTTAACATTGAAAATATGGAATCATCTTCGTACCAGTAATAATATACTTCACAATATTCTAATTCATGGTCATACATGACGGCATCTATGGTTTCGTCTAAAGTCCCTAATTGATCAATCAATTTATGCTCTAAAGCTTGCCTTGCCGTATAAATTCTGCCGTCTGCTAATGTTTTAACCGTTTCAACATCTAAGCCTCTGCCTTTGCTTATTATATCTACAAATTGACCATAAGAATCATCTAAAATGGACTGGTAGATAGCCATTCGTTCATCGGTCATCGGCTCTGTTATATCTCCCATGGCTTTATTTCTTCCGGCTGTTAAAGTAACGGTCTTTATGCCATGTTCGTCCAAGAAATCAGAAATATCATAAAAGGTCCCAAATGTCACCCCAATTGAGCCGGTCAATGTATTTCTATTGGCAAACACTTTATCCCCTGCCATACTGATGTAATAACCTCCTGATGCTGCCAAACTTCCCATGGATATGTATACGGGACATCCTGTTTTATCTTTATATTCCATAAGCTTTAGGTAAACTTCATCTGTCTCATAAATACTCCCTCCTGGAGAATTAACAAAAATGACCAACCCTTGATTGTTTTCATCATTAATAAAAGCATCTATTTGTGAGAGGATATAATCATGATTGTATCCTGTTTCACTCAGAAAGCTATTGGCTTCACCTCCTGAAATAATGCCCTCCACATATAGCACTCCTATATAATCTGTATTTTTGAAACGCTCGCCTACAACAGGTAGTCGCGGCGCAAAAAAATACAGCCCGGTCCCTACTACAATAAAAATTGTTATGATAATCAGAAATATTTTAAAACCTTTATTATGACTAAGCATATTACGTCCTCCTAATATTATATTGTTTTGATGTACTCAAATTATACCATACTTTTTAATTATTCAGGCTATGTAAGATTTTGTCGAATGTATTGAATATCATTTAATATCATTTGAATTTTATGAATGATGAATATATAATAGATACAATAATAATTATATATTGAGGTATGAATAATATGAAAAGCAAGATACCATTTTATGACAGAAGAGAAATAACTAATCTAAAGGAAATGCTGAATACCAGTGCAGAGCTTTATTCAGAGAATGCAGCTTTTTGGGTGAAAAAAGAAAAAGGCGAACAATATTCACCCATAAAATACAAGCAATTAAAAGAAGATGTGGACGCATTGGGAACAGCATTAATGAACATGGGATTATTGGGTCGTAAAATTGCTGTCATCGGGGAAAACAGATATGAATGGGTCGTGACTTATCTAGCTGTTGTCAATGGTTTGGGAATTATTGTACCTTTGGATAAAGAGCTTCCTAAGGAAGAACAATTAAATTTATTGGAACGATCTGAAGTAGATGCTGTTGTTTATAGCGACAGCTATAAACAATTCTTTGAAGAAACAGACATTCAATACAAAATAAATATGGATCCATTTGACTCAAATAACGAATTGTATCTTTTAGATTTAATTCAAAATGGAAAAAATCTAATAGCGCAAGGCAATCGTGACTACATGGATGCAGATGTCAATCCGGATGAACTGAGCATTATACTATTTACCTCAGGAACTACAGATATAGCAAAAGGTGTTATGCTGTGTCATCGAAATATTTGCTCGGTTCTTTTATCTACTTGCAGTATGGTACACATTCACCAAACAGACCGTACCCTTTCAATCCTTCCTATACATCATACATTTGAATGTTCTTTGGGCATACTATTAGTGCTTTACAGAGGCGCTTCCATTGCTTTTTGTGAAGGTTTAAAGCACATCGCTAAAAATATTGTGGAAGCCAAAGCTACTGTTATTATTGGCGTACCTCTAATTTTTGAATCCATTCACGGCAAGATATGGAAACAGGCTAAAAAGTCAGGCAAAGATGCTGCTTTAAAAAAAGCCATCAAAGTCAATGGGACGCTTAAGAAAATCGGTATTGATCTTTCACGGGTGTTATTCAAAGAAATACACAAAAAATTTGGTGGTAAACTCCGATTATTAGTATCCGGTGCAGCAGCTATAGATCCTGAGGTTGTTGACGGTTTTGAAGATTTCGGTATCAAAGTCGTTCAAGGGTATGGCTTAACAGAATGTGCCCCGCTGGTTACCGGCACTCCGGATTGTGCAAGAAAGAGCGATACCATCGGTATCGCCATAGATAAAGTAGATGTTGATATATTTAAACCGGACAGTAATGGAATCGGTGAAATAAGATGCAAAGGGCCAAATGTCATGCTGGGTTATTATAAGGATCCTGTCAATACTGCAAAAGTAATGATTGACGGATGGTTCCATACAGGTGATTTAGGCTATAAAGACGACAATGATTATTTCTATATTACCGGAAGAAAAAAGAATGTCATTGTTACCAAAAACGGTAAAAATGTTTATCCGGAAGAAGTAGAGTTCTATTTAAATAAAAGTGAATATATTGAAGAAAGCCTAGTAAGCGGTATCCAAAATGAGCAGGGTGATACCCTTGTAAGTGCACAATTACGTCCTGCTTTAGATGTGATATATGAAGAGTTTGGTGAAGATTTTGGTGAAAACGATTTGTATGACTTGCTCAAAAAAATTGTTCGAGAGTTCAATGATCGGATGCCCATATATAAAAGAATACGCGACTTTAACATAAGAAACGAAGAATTCATTAAAACCACTACTAAAAAAATCAAACGTCATATTAATACTCCCATTCAAATGGCTTCTAAAAAAATTAAAAAATAAACAGCTTAAACTGTTTATTGAGGCTATCGAAAAATGAATACAGGCGTATAAATATTCGTTAATGCATTTATTTGGAGAAAATTTGGCAGCAGCTAAACTATAAAAGTCTAACCGCAAACAGCCGTCCATGGCTAAAGTTTGCTCACAGACGTCCTGTCTGTGCACGACTTTTATAGCTTATCTGCCACCTAAATTTTCTGACCAAATGAACACAAAATAACGAATATTCATACACCTGCATTCATCTTTCTAGTACTTTTTCGATAAGCTGAAACTTGGAGACATACCTCCAAGTTTTTTAATGCAAAATCCGGATACTTATTTTAGAGTATTAACAGATTGCTAAGATTAAGTTAAAGTGATATTAACGATCACTTGTGTGAGTTGACAGTGTAAAAATAAGAATATACTATTAAATGAGTAATTTATTCGAGGGAGTATTTGTATGATCAAGCCTGCAAAAGAAAATGAGACCAAATCGGAGCATATTGAAAACAGAGTAACAGTAGATGAAAAGGGACATTTAATAATACCTGAAGCTATAAAAAAATTCATGGGAGCAGAAAACCATGCCGACATTAAAATTGTTGTAAAAAAGGATAGAGTCGAATTATATCCCAATATACATAGTCTCTCAAAGGTATATATTGAACCTACGACCCTGTGCAACCTATCCTGCAAAACATGTGTCAGAAATACATGGGAAGAATCCATTGGTGAAATGAGTTTAGAGACATTTGACAGACTTATAGACCAATTAAAATCATTTAAGTGTCTCCAAACCATTATGTTTGGAGGGTTTGGTGAACCAACATACCATAAAAATATCCAATATATGATTGGCAAAGCAAAAACCATTGCTGAAAAAGTAGAAATGGTTTCAAATGGAACTTTGCTGGATGATAATATGCTGCAAGGGTTTATTGACAATAAATTAGATGCATTATGGGTTTCTTTTGATGGCACCAGTGAAAAATTATTTGAAGAGATTCGCAGTGGTGCTAATTATACCAATGTGGTAGAGAGCTTGCTAAAGTTAAAAACTTTAAATTCTAAAAGTGAACATAAAGTTAAAGTAGGGATTACCTTTGTTTTGATGAAAGACAATATTGGAGAATTAACAAGCCTTAAAAAAATAGCAAATTACTTAGGTGCCAACATGGTTTCAGTCAGTAATGTCATTCCATATAGTGAAGATATGTCGAGGCAAACCCTATATAATATGTCAATCAGCCAATTAGATGAAACCAAGATATTGAACACTTTTGAAATGAGCTTGCCGCTTATAGATATCAATAAAAATACTCAAGAGCATCTGAATCAATTGTACAAATCAAACCAAAATATATCCATTATGAGAAGAGATATGTTCAATGTACGTGATGAATGTAGATTTATTAAGGAAAGGTGCACATTTGTCAGATGGGATGGGGAGATAAGTCCGTGTATGGGTCTTTTGCATTCTAATACGACCTATATCAACAGTGGAAGGACAGAAAGATGTGCTAAAAATTATTCTTTGGGCAACATAATAGATACACCTCTATTAGAGATATGGCACTCTAAAGAATATATAGATTTTAGGAATAAAGTAGATGAATTTGATTTTTCCCCTTGTCATCTATGCGGAGGATGTCATTTTTCAGAAGAAAACGAAGAAGATTGCTTCGGAAATAGCTTTCCCACCTGCGGCGGATGTTTATGGGCTCAAGGCGTTATTCAATGTCCATAATTGTAAAATAGTTTCTCTCGATACCGTGCTTTTAAAAAAAACTTATATATGATAAATTGTAGGTAGCACACGCAAATTGGTACAAAGGAGGGCTGAGTTATGAATTATACGAATTTAGACGCCATCGATATTAAAATATTGCAGATATTATCAATGAATGGAAGAGAATCATACATTGAGATTGGGAAAAAAGTAAATTTGTCCAGGGTATCCGTAAAAGCAAGAATAGATTCGATGGTGGAAAGTGGCATTATTGAAAGTTTTTCAGTCATTATAAACCCTGAAAAAACCGGACAAAGTGTTTCTGTTTTTTTAGATATCGATGTTTCTCCTCAATATTTATATGAAGTTTCTAATAAACTTAATGAAATAGAATTCATTACTGATATATATCATATGACAGGGAACACTAAGCTTCATGTCCACGCACTTTTTTCAAATAAGGACGTGTTGAGTGAATTCCTTGAGAACAAGCTTTATAAAATGGATGGAATTATTAAAGTCAATTGTGAAATGATCGTGTCAAGAATAAAATGCAGAAGAGGTATTAGACCGTAAATCGTTTCAAAATAGAAATCCCTAAATAATCAGCCCTGCAATTTTTTATAGGGCTTTTGTAATTTTTTGTAAATCATTTCTTGAACGCATCTAAAAACTTCTAAATTTCTTATAACTTACATTATGAAGGAAAAAAGCAGATATTCTAAACAAAATACTTCATTAT
>JAKSCF010000133.1 GCA_022360735.1 Clostridia bacterium | reverse complement strand
TTGCTATTCCTGTGGTATAATCAAGGGCACCTGTAGGTTCATCACATAAAAGTATTTCTGGATTTTTGGCTACGGCACGGGCTATGGCAACTCTCTGCTGTTCTCCACCGCTCATCTGAGAAGGAAAGTGGTCTTTTCTATGGGTAAGGCCAACGTCTTCTATGACTTGATCAATATTCAAAGCATTTTTACAAATCTCTACTGCCAGTTCAACATTTTCTCTGGCTGTTAGATTTGACATGATATTATAAAACTGAAATACGAAACCTATTTTATTTCTTCGATACTCTGTTAATTTTTTTTCGTTAAAAGTTGTTATCTCTTCATCATTTTGAAATACCTTTCCGGATGACGGCAGGTCCATACCTCCAATAATGTTTAAAAGGGTGCTCTTACCAGATCCGCTGGGACCTAATATAACTGAAAACTCTCCTTTAAACAATTCAAAGGTGGCGTCTTTTAATGCATGGACTGTCACTTCACCCATCTGATAATTTTTACATATTTCTTCAGCACGTAAAATAATATCCTTCATTAGAATCACTTCCAATTCTTTAAGAAATTAAATGCTAATTCATAATTATTCATTAAATATCGATGTGACTTTAAAGTCATTTTATGCGCCATATTGTGTTTTGTCAAGGATTTTTATATGTATTGTATAAAAAATCTGTAATAGCATATATTATTAACCTACCTAATATATTTATTATAAATATTAAAAAATGAAAAATATCCTTGCAGTATTTTAAGTAGTCCATTATAATAAATTTTGATAAAGTACATAAAGAAACTGTTAATCTATCCACAAACAGGCTTGCATTCATTATCCTATTGATTTATCTGGCAAGTTAGGGATAATAAGGAAATTATTTTTTTTAAAATATGGGAGGTAAATTAAATGGTATTTGAGAAAGTTAAAGGCATTATTGCAGAACAATTAGGAGTAAGCGATACTTCAGTTATAACACTGGAAACTTCTCTCATGAAAGATCTAGAAGCTGATTCTTTAGATGCTGTTGAAATTATAATGGCAATAGAAGACGAATTTGATATTGAAATACCAGATGAAGACGCTGAAAAATTCCAAAGCATCGGCGATATCATTAGATATGTAGAAGAGAAAACAAATTAGGATTAATTTATTTTTTTATTAGTGATATGCAAATAAATCAGGCCTAAGTCAGTTTATGCTGGCTATAGGCCTGTTTTTTTTAGATAAATATCTTCTGTAGCTGCTAAATGGTATTCGTTCAGCTAGTCCAAAAATGATAGTGATGGATAAGCATCTAAGTTCAAATTATCTTGTTTTCCATTTATATAATCATAATAGGCCGCACAACCGATCATGGCTGCATTATCTGTGCATAGCTCTATGGATGGATAATACAAGGATATGGCTGCTTCCTCGCATGTTTTTTTTAACATGCTGCGCAATAAACTATTAGCAGCAACGCCGCCGGCCATAGCTAATGAATTTCTGCCTGTTTGTTCGAGTGCTAGTAATACTTTCTTAATTATTACTTCTACTGCTGCCATTTGAAAGCTTGCTGCAACATCTGCATTATGGATGGCATTTCCTTTTTGCTTTTGGGCATTGATGTAATTTAAAACTGCTGTTTTGATACCGCTAAAGCTAAAGTCAAGGCTTCCTTGTTCTAAATAAGTTCTCGGAAATGCAATGGCATCTGAATTGCCTGTTTTTGCAATCTTATCAATTTTAGGTCCTCCGGGATAACCCAGTCCTAAAACTCGAGCTACTTTATCATAGGCTTCTCCTATTGCATCATCTCGGGTTTGTCCTAATACTTGAAAACGATCATAATCTTTAACATCTATTATATGCGTATGTCCTCCCGATACCACCAAACTTAAAAATGGTGGCTTTAAATCCGGATGCTCTAAATAATTGGCACAAATATGACCTTTGATGTGGTGAACGCCTATTAAAGGTTTTTTTAAGGCAAGGGCTAGTGCCTTTGCAGTAGACAATCCTACAAGAAGTGCACCCACCAGTCCCGGTCCTTTTGTTACACCGATAACATCAATGTCGTTTAAGCTTATGCCTGCCGTTTCCAATGCTTCGTCGATGACTATGTTCATATTTTCCAGATGGTGTCTGGAAGCAATTTCAGGCACCACGCCACCATAGTCCTTATGTATGTCAATCTGTGAGGATATGATATTGGATAGAATTTGTCTGCCGTTTTTTATGACTGCTACGGATGTTTCATCACAGCTTGTCTCTATGGCTAGTATTATTTTTTCTGCCTTGTCTTTTTCTTTTATTTGATTCATAATGACACCTCAAGTTTGTATAATTGAGAATTTAAAAAGGATTTTCTCACTTTATTAGCCCTTATTATTATACACGAAATATAAGTTCATGAGTTATTTTAAATTACATAGAAAAATGAAAATAATCACTCTACAGCCATAGAGTGATTATTAGTTCTCAATCTTACTTCTGATTTTACTCTAGATCCATTTGGAAGAGTATTCTATCGGTTTTGTTTAGCCCGCACCTATTGTTGGTAGTAAAATGGTTACAATTTTCGCAGGATTTATAGGTAGACATGTTAAAAGAATTTATGTCTCTTCGTTTAACGAAGTTCTTACAATAGGATGCTACTGAGCACATTTCATCGTTATAGTCATACTCATCATTTCTCACCGTATCACCTCGCAAATATTATTTTCATTTTAGACAGTTTAAGTTGTATCTTTTTATACTACCTATTATTTCTTATGAAAAAAAATATATACATGGTGGTCACATTGTGATCAATGAATAATGAATCGTTAATCATTAAGGAGAATTTTGTTTTACAAAATTTCATTAAATAAAAATGAAGATTTTGCATAGCAAAATCCTCCACAATTATTCATTATTAACTATTCATTATTCATTGCTCCACTCAAGTCTCTCTCCACATTATGACGGCATCTTCTTTGTTGTCTTCATAATATCCTTTTCGAATACCTGCTTGAGTAAAACCAAATTGTTGGTATAAGTTGATGGCTGGTTCATTTGAGGCTCTTACTTCTAATGTTATTTTAGTAATGTTTTCTTCTTCAAGGACTTGTATTAAAGCTTTTAGCAGTTCACGTGCAATACCATTTCGCTGAAAGCCGGGATGGGTAGCTATATTGGTGATATGTCCCTCATCCAATATTCTCCATACCCCTGCATATCCAATCACACGATTTTCATGTTGTACTACCAAGTATTTTGAAATAGCGTTATTAAGCATTTCATTTAAAAAAGCCGCTTCACTCCAAGGCATCGGAAAGCAGAGGTTTTCTATGATTAATATATCTTTTATGTCCTCTACAACCATATCTCTTATGATAATATTTCTCATTTCCCCTCATCCTGCCGCTTTTTTTCCAGGTTTCTTTCAGCTTCTGATTTTCTTTGGTAGTTGGGTTTTACTTCATAATAAGCTTGTTGTTCTTCATTTTCAAAAAGCTCTAAGCCTAATTGTCCTACGGAAGAGGCTTTTTGATATTTGTTATAACTGGGTGCAAAATTTGCTTTTTCACCTAGTACATTGACGATTTGTTCTTTATAAGGTAAAACACCATCTCCTAAGAATACTATGTCTTCATACTCTCTTAATTTCTCTAAAAGTTCTTCAATAAAATATGCAGATGGATGGATGACTTCTCTGCAATCATGATTTTCCCATTGATAGGCAGATCCGTATACTTGCTGTCTTCTAGCATCCAAGATTGGACATATTATGCCTGAATAATATGGTAAATTATACGCCATAGCTTTTAGGGTCGGTACACAAACTACAGGAATATCCTGAGCTTGTGCCAGTGCTCTTGCGGCAGAAACGCCTATTCTGATTCCTGTAAAAGAACCCGGGCCTTCTGAAACAGCAATGCCTTGTATATCATCTATTGATAGATCACATTTATTTAATAATTCCTCAACCATTGGCATGAGTTTCTGTAAATGGGTCATCTTTGCATTGCTGGTGTACTCACCTATAAGCCTTTCTTCATTGATTAAAGCTATAGATGCTGCTTGAGATGTGGTGTCTATTGCTAAAATAAGCATATTTTCACTCCTTATACTCGTATCAAAATTAATAATGAATAATGAATAGTTAATAATTAAGGATGATTTTCTAGTAAAAATCTTTTTTAGATAAATAGTTTTTTAGATTATGTTTATGGATTAATGAAAATTTTGCAAAGCAAAATTAACCTTAATTATTCATTATTAATTCACCTCTAATATTTAGGATTCTATCATTATCACCTTCACCTCTGGATAATTCAATCCAAATGCTTTCCTCAGGTAAAATTTCTTGTATTTTATCTGCCCATTCTATCAAGCAGACGCCATCTCCATACAGGTATTCTTCTATACCGATTTCGTACATTTCATCTATGTCATGGATTCTATAGACATCAAAATGGTATAAAGGGAACCGTCCTTCGTATTGATGTACGATGGTAAATGTGGGACTGGTCACCGGTTCTTTTACACCAAAAGCATGAGCAATGGATTTAGATAACAGGGTCTTACCTGCTCCAAGATCTCCTTTTAAGCATAAAATGTCGCCTTTATTTAATTGTTGTGCAATTTTTTTTCCAATTTCTCTGGTTTCATCTTCACTGTGACTGATGATTTGCTGCATTTGATATACCTCTTTATTTCAATATGTAGGTGATATATCGTATAGGAATACAACCCACCTATATATTATACTGAAAGGATTTTGGTTATTCAAGAATCTTTAAATTAGTTGTATAGATCTTACATCTTTCATCATAGATCCTTATTTTCTTAGTTATTATAATATAAAATGAGATAGAGTGCTTGATATATCACACTCTATCCCACAATCAACGGTTTTTATTTATTATATATGTTAAGGATAATATATAATTTTTATTATATCTTTATTAATGCTTTAAAAATGAAGATACAGCATTTTGTGCAGCATGGCTTACCATATTATCTATTGCAGTGCCAATAACAAGTATGTTGACGCCTGTTTCAGCAAAAGCTTGATAATTATTCAAGTTAATACCACCTTCAGCTAGTGTAGGTACATTTACGCTTGAAGTTAAGGCAAGGAGTCTTTCTTTTATATTGGGGTGAATCTTTCCAGCTTCAACGCCTTCATAGCTCATACCCGTCATTAACCCTATAAAATCTACTCCTATATCACTCATCTGCTTAGCTACTTTGCTAACCTCTTCAGGTGTTCTGGCAGGAATACCAAAAGTGTGAAGATCATCAGGGTGCCCAATATAGGCATCTACCAACAAACCATATTTATGTGCCATTATAACTACTGATTCTAAATCTTCTAAAGTTGATTTATGAACATGCAGTCCATCTGCTCCCGCAAGTGACAGGTTTAAAAAGTCTTCTTCTTTCAATACTACCGGCAAGGCTTCGGTAAAACCTCCAGGAACACCTACGGTAATGAAGGTATCTTCCGGTACAACACTGCGAATACCTTTCGTTACTTTAATCATGTCTTCGATATGAATCTCATGTCTTACTTGCTCTGCTTCATGCATAGATATTACACCTTTATGACCTCTTGCGAGAGCTACTGCCGGATGATTAGGTTCTAATAATTTTATGCCTGCATCTGTTACAGCTTTTGCTAATCGCGCATCGTCTCCGGTAATACCAGTGCTTAATATTGTAACGCCATGATGCAGTTTTAAAGCGTCAGATACTTTTTTTAAACCCAATCTCCTCTTTTTTTCCATATCGCCAATAATCATAATCATTACATCTCCTTGATAAAATTTTATCTTGCTTTCACATCTAAATTCTCTGGGTTAATATTTTTTTTACTTAGTTTATTTGCTAATACCGTAATTATAAAGGCAGATACAAAGCCTACCAACATACTTACTGCAAAACCAATCATATTGTTTGAAAGTGTCGGTGCTATTAAAGCCGGTACATAAGCAGTTCCTTTTACATTAAATAAGCCCACTGCCATACCAGATAGTCCTGCTGAAAAAATGGCTCCAATCATAACCATCTTATTAGAAAACATAAATGGATACGCTGCTTCAACAAATGTACCAAATACCACATTAATAAAGAATCCTGGAGCCGCAATGGTTGCTTCACTTTTTTCTCTAGGAAAAAATATATTAGCCAATGTTATTCCTGCTGATACCATTACAAGACCTGTCATATCCACAGCACCAAGAAAACTCATCCCTGTTTTTTCCATCTCCAATAACACGATAGGTAATATTGCAGCATGATAGACCCCTCCAATAATAGCAGGCCAAATGAGCAACCCTGCTATAGCGCCTGCTAATATTAGATTATATCCTGTGGCTGTTTCGATTAACAATCTAATGCCATCTCCTAATTTTAATGCAATTGGGGCAATTAGAAAGTAAACACTAAGCCCAGAAATCAGCCCTGCAAGACCCCCAGCTACAATATTTGCTGTTGTAGCCGGAAAATTCCATCTAAAACATATCTTTATCAAGTGATAAGCAAGAATACCAGCAAATATACCTCCGATAATTCCGCCGATTAGACCTCCGTTAATAGATAGCGTACCTGCAACAACACCGGCAACAATTCCAACTTCATCTAATCCCGAAACTTGTTTAGCTGCAATGGCTGCCACAATAACCGGCAATGCACCGATTAATGCACTGAAAACACTTTCCAGAGCACCAAACCCAGGAATTTTACTTAGTGCAAGGATTAATGCCATAGAAATAAATCCTGGAATGGCAGCCATCATAATCCCTCTAAAGCTGATTCTGGATAATATATTGTCATCTCCTTGAGCTGCTTGGCTCCCACCCCCAATTACAGGCTTGTACTTAATTTTCCAATACTTGCTTAATGCTGAAATAGCGGCTACAGCTCTTGTCCGATTTGTTGTTCCTGTCGTTCCGGAAGTAGCAATGACATTGCCTTTTAATGATGAAATGGATGCCATAGATGTACCGCCGGTTCCTACAATAGGTATTTCCTTTGAAACAGCTGCTTGAATAGCTTGAGCGTTAATGCCTTTTGGGTCACAACTCATAACGACAAGTCCGTCTATCTCATCATTCATTATTCTACCAGCAAGTTTTTCATCATATTCCGATGCTTTTTTATTAATGGATTCCAATATCTCTGATTCTGTTGCTATAGCTTTTTTCTCTAAGTCGTTCCAAACATATAGACTTGCTTTTGTATTCGGTTTAATATGGTCCATAGATGCCTGAGCTGCAATAAATTGAACATCTACCACTTCTATTTCTGAGGACTCTGATTGATTTTGAATTTCACCAATTAGTTTATCAGGCTCTTTTCCACCTAGGTTGTATAAATTCCCGCCACTACTTCCTATAATTGCAATTCTCTTTTTCATATTACCCTCCTATTTTTTAAGATTTTTTCACGAAATCATTTAGATTTTAAAAAATGTAGTAAAACTAAAATCTTCCTCTTTAGATTATATTATTTTTACTATATTTTCAAATCTCCCGTTTCTTATAATTAAATAGTTGAATAAAAAAACAAATGTACGTACATTTAATCTAATCTTACTATAATCTATTTGTACGTACATTTCAAGTATATTTTTAAAATAAATGAAAAAAACACTACTCTTTTATGAATAGTGTAATTGAACTCCTAACATTTTTTTGATTTATGCTTTTCTTGGTAAAGTGGCGGAAAAAAAATATTTGTTTCCAATATAATAGGCTTCAACATAATAAAGGGGGCGTCCAGTATCCAAATAAACCACTATACGCATTTCTAAAATAGCATCATGAGGTTTTATTTTCAATACTTTACTAATATGTTTAGGCGCTTTTTTGGCCTCTATCGTCATATCCCCATAATTAAGTTTTAAATTATAGTAGTTTTCATATAGGTCGTATAATGAAATGTTGTCTTGCACTTTTTTATCAATATTATTACATATGGACTCAGAGACAAATGCAATTTCATAGCACATGGGATCATTATTTGCTTTTCTAAGCCTCTCAATTTTAAATATTTTTTCTTCTTCATTGGCTTCTAAATGATTTAATATGTATTGCTCCGGCTTTGTTTTCTCAATCTTTATAATTTCACTACTTGGCTCTATATTAGATGCTCTCATCTGCTCTGAGAAGCTTTCTAAAAGGGTTAATTTGTAGTTTGATTTTACCTTTCGTACAAAAGTACCCTTTCCAGCCTGCTTAAATATATAGCCTTCATTCAAAAGTATTGCGAGAGACTTTCGAATGGTATCTCTGCTAGCATCATATATCGACATTAAGTCATGCTCTGTAGGTAATT
>JAKSCF010000712.1 GCA_022360735.1 Clostridia bacterium | reverse complement strand
TTGTATCTTCGGTGCTTTTTTAAGTACCTTTGGTGTGGGTGACTTTATGTTTAAGCTCAGCAAAAAGGCAACTAACGGACTTGTGGCTTCCACGGCTAAGACTGCAATTGCATTTAGTACATTTATGGGAATGATTTCTGGTACTGCTGCTGGTAACGTAGCGGTTACAGGCTCTTTAACTATTCCCATGATGAATAAGTCGGGTTACAAGCGTCATGAGTCTGCTGCTGTTGAAGCAGTTGCATCAACCGGTGGTCAAATAATGCCGCCGATAATGGGGGCTGCGGCATTTATTATGGCTGAAATGACAAGTACAGAATACAACGTAATCATGAAGTCGGCTATAATACCTGCAATCCTATTCTTCTCTTCTATATATATTATTGTTCATCTAATATCTTTAAGAGACAATATAGATACAGGAGTTAATAGAGATGATGAAGATTCTAACATATTAAGTTTAATTAAGTCTGACGGGTATTTGTTATTTCCGATTATTACGTTGATACTATTTATGGTTACCGGATATTCACCCCTTAAGTCAGCCCTTTATTCCATTGGTATTATGTTGATATTGCACTTAATAGTAAAACGTGAGTTCTCTAAAACCTTTTTAGTAAAAGTGTACAGCGCTATAGTAGATGGTGCTAAGAGTACTATGTTAATATCTATTGCATGTGGCGTATCGGGAATAATAGTAGGTGTTATTTCTATTACGGGAGTTGGTTCTAAGCTATCATCAATTATTATTGATGCATCGGGAGGAAACTTATTTATAGCATTACTGCTCACTATGGTTACTTCAATAATACTTGGTATGGGACTGCCTACTACTGCGGCTTACCTTATCCCGGTTTCGGTTATAGCTCCGGCACTGGTTCAAATGGGAGTCCCCTTACTAACAGCCCATATGTTTATATTTTTATTTGCTTGCGTGTCGACTATTACTCCTCCGGTTGCCTTAGCTTCATATGTTGCAGCCGGTATCAGTGAAGCTAATATTAATAAAGTTGGTTGGACAGGATTTAGATTTGCTACAGCGAGTTATATTTTACCATTTATGCTTGTATATAGTCCTGCAATTATGTTATCCGGAGATATCCTAAGTAACATACTGGCTGTAATCTCAGGCTTTGTCACTATATATTGCATCGCTGTATCAATCGTTGGATATTTTAATAAGAAATTATCCAATGCATTTCGGATAGCTATGCTGGTTATTGGTCTTGCAATAGTAAAAAATAATATGGTGAGTAATATAATGTCCTTGATAATATTTACCGTATTAACATATAGTAGTTTAAAAAATAAAGGAGTCAAAAATGAGTAAAATATGGAAAAATGATAATTGGCTAGTATCGGAATATAATTTTAAACACGATGGTATTACAAAAAAAATTGCAAAGAATTTTAAAATCCATGATGCAACATTAAGAGATGGAGAACAAACACCTGGAGTTGTGTTTAGAAAAGATGAAAAGGTAGAAATTGCACGACTATTATCAGAAGCCGGGATTCATCGCATAGAGGCAGGAATGCCTGCAGTATCTAAAGATGATAGGGATGCTATTGAAGAAATCAAAAAAAGAGGTTATAAATCAGAAATCCTTGCCTTTGCTAGAGCCACAATCGGGGATATAGAATTATGTAATGATTGCGGTGTTGATGGTGTTGTAATTGAAGTGCCTATAGGTAAGCCTAAACTTGAAAATCAATTCGGGTGGACGGTAGATAATGTAATAGAGAAGAGTTTGAAAACCATTGAAAGAGCTAAACAATTAGGGCTTTATACCGTTTTCTTTCCTTATGATACTACCCGTGCAGATGAAGATGATTTGACTAAACTTATTTCAGCAGTCACTGCTAATGTTTGTCCTGACTCTATTGGTATCGTTGATACGATGGGTTGTGTTAACCGTATTGGTCTTGATTACCTTATGAATAAGTTCAAATCAGAATGTGATTTAGAATTAGAATTTCACACCCATAACGACTTCGGTCTTGGTGTTGCCAATAGTATACATGCTATATTAAATGGTTTTAACACGGTTCACGGTTGTGTTAATGGAATGGGAGAGAGAACAGGCAATGCTTCCATTGAAGAAATAGTTGCAGTTATGAAAATGTTATATGGAGTTGATCTTGGAATAGACCTAAGAAAGTTAATTGAAGCATGTGATTTTGTACAAAAAGCAAGCGGCTTTAAACTTGCTGTGAATAAACCTATTCTTGGTACCGCAAATTACATTAGAGAGTCAGGAATTGGTGTTGAATGCCTATTCAATTCACCACTTACCATGTTTGCTACTAACCCTTCTTACTATGGCAAGAGCTCTAAAATGGTTCTAGGTAAGAAGAGTGGAATAGCATCAATTGAGATAGTTCTTAAAGACAATAATATTATACTGGATGATCTTGACAAGAAAAAAGCAATCCTTGCGGATGTTAAACAATTTGGAACTGATATGAAGCGTAATGTTACCAATGAAGAGTTTTTAGAGATACTTAAAAAATATATATAGGAGGGATAAAATGTTTGCAAATAATGACATCTTAAGAGATGCAATAGATATGCACATCCATGTTGGCCCTGACTATACGCCAAGATACGGTGATGCCATGAAACTGGCAAAAGAAGCAAAGGCTGTTGGAATGAAAGCAATTATTATTAAAGGACACCTAATGCAATCTGCTACTGCTGCCCACGAAGCAGATACTCAAATTGAAGATATCAGAGTATTTGGAGGTGCTGCTTTAAACGATTGTAATGGTGGATTTAATCCCAGGAACGTCGAGGCAATTGCTAAATCCGGGGGTAAAATGTTTTGGCTGCCTACTGTTGATGCCCAGTATGCAATAGATAAGGCTAAGGAAAGCCACTGGATTGGACACTATGTTGACGGTTCTGTGTTTGGACATGATAGAAAAGGACTATGCATCTTAGATGAAAAGGATAATATTAAAAAAGATGTATTGAAAATCATTGATATTTGCAAGAAATATGATGCTATTTTAGGTACCGGTCATATATCACCCAAGGAATCCCTAGCTCTTGCTAAGGCATGTAAAGCAAGAGGTTTTACTAAACTAGAAGTTACCCATGCCAATGCTTGGTTTGAGGACTTCACTATTGATGTACTCAAGGAACTTGTTAGTCTTGGCGCATTTATTTCTATGGCATATGGCGTATGTTCAATGCAAAACGGTGGACAGCATCCTAAGGAAATAGTTGATGTAATAAAGGTGATTGGAGCTGAAAATTGTATTCTTATTACCGATTATGGGCAAGTCATTCATCCTTCTCCTTCAGAAGGATTAAGAGTTTATTCTAGTATACTTATGCATTTTGGAATAACAAGGGAAGAAATAGATTACATGATTAGAGTAAATCCAGCTAAATTGTTGGGTTTATAATAAAAAAAATTAAGGAGAGAGAAATGAAAAAATTATTAAGTATGGCTATGGTGCTAATGATGGTGACATTAGCAGGTTGTAGTTCCCAGACTACACAACCCACACTTTATAATCTAGCTACAGCAAGTGTTGGTGGAGCGTTCTATCCTATGGGACAAGCTGTTGCAACAGTAGTTAATGATAATACAGATGTTGTTGAGTTAACTGCCGAAGTATCTAACGGTTCCGTTGAGAACCCAAGATTAGTTGATTCTGGCGAAGCTAGTATAGGCATTACTAATGCTAACTTAGCAATCCATGCTATCAATGGGACAGGCCCATACGAAAAACAATTGAATATATCTGCTATCGGTAACCTTCATCCCAGTGTTCTTCATATCGTAACTACTGAAGGTTCTGGAATTGAGACAATTGCAGACCTTAAAGGTAAAAGATTAGCGGCTGGACCTGCTGGTGGTGGTTCTATTGCTATGCTTGAAGTTATGTCAGAATATTATGATATGACTATTGAAGATATTGAATCTAGTTATTTGTCATATTCTGATGGTTTCTCTCAATTGTCAGATGGTAATGTAGACGCTGCAATAGCGCTAAGCGGATATCCAGCAGGAGCTGTTCTAGAAGCTTCAACCACAAGTGACTTGGTATTTATAGAATTAGGTGATGATATTATGGCTGAATTATTAGCTGATAATCCTGCTTACTCTAATATTGTAGTTCCTGCTAACGTATATAAATCAGCAGCTGATATTAGTATGGTTGGTGTCAGAAACATGCTTGTTGTAAACAATGATATTCCAGAGGATGATGTATACGAAATTACCAAAGCTCTTTATGGTAACCTGGAGAGTATGTATAAGATTAATGAAACCTCTAATCAGATGATTCCGGAAACTGTTTTAGAAACTGTTATTCCGCTACATCCTGGTGCACAAAAGTACGCTGATGAAGTGAAAAAATAACATAAGTTTTCATGTACCCACAATATCCTTCGATATATGCCAACCTTCAGTTTTGAGGGTTGGTATTATTCAACTATACAAATATTCTCTAAGATATCTCTAGGACTTGCTGAACAAATACGCATTATTTTTTTTAAAAATTCTTTTTATAGAGAGTTTTTTTAGTGTCATTATGAACGATACATACATATATT
>JAKSCF010000681.1 GCA_022360735.1 Clostridia bacterium | reverse complement strand
GTCATCAGCAATATGTCATTTGATATTGACGCACATTATCATCATCTCACAGACGACATTATTGTTGGAGGAAAGCTGGAATATGTCAATGGTAAAATCGCCGTCCCAAATAAACCCGGACTAGGTGTAGAAATTGACTATGATAAGCTGGGAAAATACTCAGAGCTTTATAAAAAACTAGGTGGATATTCCTATGATAGAGACCCATATAGAAAAGATTGGTACCCATTAATACCAAATACCAAATGGGCAGACGAAACCATAGAAAAATAAAAGTCCGGTTTGTTGAATAATTGTGAAGGAGAAAAAATATTGAAACTAACCATTAATGAAAAAAAAGACAATATGACATTTGGAGATTATGTCTTTGACACCATTAGAGAAAATATTATCAGCTGGAATATTAAGCCGGGAACTAAAATAAGTGAAAAAGAGATTTCCGATGCCTTAGGGGTTAGTAGAACGCCTGTAAGAGAAGCTTTTATAAAGCTTGCTAAAGAGGGTATTGTGGAAGTTATTCCTCAAAAAGGTACTTTTATTTCGTATATCGACCTGGATCAAGTAGAAGAGAGCAGATTTATCAGAAAAGCCCTTGAAATAGCTGTAATAAGACTGGCTGCAAAGGAAATAAGTGAAGCGTATCTTGAGAAACTAAAAGAAATTCTTGATAAACAGAAAGAATCTGTCAAGACAAAAGCTTACGAGGTCTTTTATGATTTGGATGAAGAATTTCACAGACAGATATTCTTATCTGTTAATAAAGAAAGAACCAGCAACATTATTAAATTAACCGGGACACAATACAAACAGATTAGGATGTTAAGTTATTTAGAGGATGTTAACTGGAATAAAGTCATCGTTCATCATGAAAATATTTACGAAGCTTTAAAAGCTGGAGATGCGGAAAAAGCTGTACAACACACTGAAGAGCACTTAGACAAGATGTTAATAGACCTAATCGAAATAAAAAACAGCTATTCCCATTACTTTAAACAGAAATAATCAAATTTAGGGGGAGACCTATGAAAGTATTAATTACACCACGTTCTTTTGGGCAAAACAGTAAAGTTCCTTTTGAAATGCTTAAAGAAAATGGATGGACCATTATCAAAAATCCATACGGTAGAATACTGACAGAAGAAGAGATGGAAGATTTGATAGCAGACGCTGACGGTGTAATTATTGGTGTTGACCCTTTAAACAAAAGTGTCTTAAAAGCTGCAAAGAAGCTAAAAGTCATATCTAAATACGGCGTTGGATTAGACAATGTTGATTTGGAATATGCAAAAGAAAAAAACATCAAAGTATTCAATGTTAAAAATGGAAACAGCGATGCGGTAGCTGATTATGCCTTTGCCTTAATGCTGGCTGTGTCAAGAAAAGTTGTTTTAATTGACAGAGAATGCAGGAAAAATAATTGGAAGAAAATAAAAAGCTTAGAAGTATGTAATAAAACCATTGGCATAGTAGGCCTGGGTGAAATCGGAAAAGGCATGGCAAATAGGGCAAAAGGTTTTAATATGACTATCCTAGCTTACGATGTACTCAAAGATGAAGCATACGCTAAGGAAAATGATATTCAATATGTTGAGCTGGAACAACTGATAAAAGAATCGGATTATATTACCATTCACTTGCCTTTACTGGAATCTACGAAAAATTTATTTGGTTATGAAGCCTTTGAGAAAATGAAAGAAAGGGCTGTTATTATCAATACTGCTCGAGGCGGTATCATTGAGGAAAATGCATTATACGATGCTTTAACAAATGAAAAAATTTATGGAGCCGGTATTGATGTCTTTGAGGAAGAACCACCAAGAGATAAGCGCTTTTTAGAACTGGACAATATTGTATTGGGATCTCACTGTGCGGCTTCGTCATTAGAAGCTATAGATAATATGAGTATTCGATCAGTAGAAAACCTATTTAAAATATAGAAGGTGTGAAGTATGAATATTTTAGTCATTGAAGCCAGTTCTTCAGCTGCTAAAACTGCAATTTATAATAAAAAGGATGGAATCATTCATATTCATTCAGTTAATTATTCAAAAGACATCAGTAATATTAAAAATCAAAACCCGGAAGGTATCATACAGACGGTTTTGCAGGCAGTAAAAGAAATATTACAGGATAAGAGTTTGACGATCAATTTTATAGCCCTAGCCAGTGTATGGCATAGTTTATTGTATTTAGACGATGAACTAAATCCGGTAAGTGATATAAAGACCTGGGCAGATGTAGATGGGGCGTCTACCGCCAGAAAGTATAGAGAAAAAGAAATATTAAGAAGTAAAATTTATAAAAATACAGGATGCAATATTCACAGCAAGTACCCTGCATGGAAATATATGCACGACAAAGAGCAAAATCTGCTGCCTTTAAAAGGAGAGATCAAGATATCATCACTGCCGGAGTATTTATTTCAAGTGTTTACCGGTGAAAGGGTCGTATCCAGATCATCGGCTTCAGGGACAGGATTCTTAAATATTCATACTTTGGATTGGGATAAAGAAACATTAGACTTGCTCGGTCTTAGAAAAGACCAGTTTTCCAAAATTGTTGAAATAGACTATACAGGAAAACTAGGAGAAGAAATAGCCAAAGAATTAAATATCCCTATTGGGACCAAAGTTTTGGTGCCATCAGGTGACGGCGCATTGAATCAGATAGGAGAAAATGGCCTTACGGGTGAGGTTATGACCATATCCATAGGAACAAGCGGTGCTATTAGAATGGCAGCCGATGAACCCATCCTTCCGGATAGCCCGGCAACTTGGTGCTATTACATTGGAGATGAAAAAAGAATAGTAGGCGCTGCCACTTCCGGAGCAGGCAATTGTGTTCAGTGGTTTAAAGAATTATTTGATACCGGTGAGTTGACTTTTGAAAAATTAGAAAAAACTCTTAGTAAAGTCAATTTAAATATGCCGGACAATTTGCCCATATTCTTACCTTTTATATCAGGAGAGCAAAGTCCGGGATGGAATGATGATAAAAGCGGCAGCTTTTGTAACCTAAAGATAGAAAACCGCTTAGGGGATATATATTTTAGTGTGCTGGCAGGTATTATATTTAACCTTTACCAAAATTATTTAAAAATAATAGAAATAGATAAAGAACCGAAAAAAATCGTACTATCAGGCGGCATCACAAATTCAAAATATTGGCTTCAAATGGCCGCTAATATTTTTAATAAAGATATCTATGTGTCAACGGTAGAGCACAGTTCTATATTAGGAGCTCTGAAAATTACCAGAAAAGTTACCAATGAAATTAAAAGCATATGTGAGATAGATCAAAAAGAATACCATATAGTACAACCTAATATTCAAGATGTTAATGCAATGAAATTATTATACAAAAAATATTTACAATTTTATGAATTGGTAAAATGAAGGAGACGATAATATGGAACTTACATTTCGATGGTTTGGTGATGATGATCCCGTAAAGCTTGAGTATATTAAGCAAATACCAAATATGGAAGGGATAGTGAGTGCTTTATACGATGTTGAGATAGGTGATGCATGGCCATTGGACAAAATACTTGAGTTAAAAAAGAAAGTAGAAAATGAAGGGCTAAAACTTTCGGTTATTGAGAGTGTGCCTGTACATGAAGATATAAAACTAGGTTTGGACACAAAAGATCAATATATAGAAAACTACATTGAATCCATTAGAAATATCAGTAAGGCAGGCATTAAAACGATTTGCTATAATTTTATGCCGGTGTTTGATTGGACACGTTCATCCATTGACAAAGAACTGGAAGATGGGTCCAAAACCCTTATATATGATCACAAAGAAATATTGAAAATGGATCAAAATAACGAGTCTATTTCTTTACCGGGCTGGGCAGCCAATTATGAAGACAGGGAATTGAAAGGGCTGCTATCCAAATACAAGGTCTTAACAGATGAAAAGATGTGGGAAAACTTAGAGTATTTTTTAAAGAAAATTATTCCTGTGGCTGAAGAAGCAAGTGTTAAAATGGCCATTCATCCGGACGATCCACCTTGGTCTATTTTTGGATTACCAAGAATTGTCACAAACAAAGATAATTTGGAAAGACTCGTTAATATAGTAGACAGCCCAAGTAATGGGCTGACCATTTGTACCGGTTCATTAGGTGTAGATAACAAGAACGATATTATAGATATTATAAAACATTTTGGAAATAAAGAAAAAATTAATTTCGTTCACTTTAGAAATATAAAGCGATTTGAAGATAAAAATTTTGATGAGACTGCACATGCTTCAAATTATGGTTCATTAGACATGTATTGCATTATAAAGGCTTGTGTTGATTTTGGTTATGATGGTCCAATACGACCGGATCATGGGCGAATGATATTTGGCGAAACAGGTAAAGCCGGCTATGGTCTCTATGATAGGGCATTGGGTGCAACATACTTTAATGGACTGCTTGAAGCAATTGTAAAATCTTCTAATTAGGCATTAATGTAATGATAACCAATCATTGCAATGCAAATAAAAAATCCATGAGGAGAGAATAAAATGAAAACTAAATTCAAAATTGTATCTTGGTTAGTTGTTGCTTTATTGTTAGCTACTGCCTTAGTTGGATGCGGTGGAGGTGGAGCAGAACCCGATAACGGTGACGAGCCAGAAGTTGAAGCGCCAGAAAAAATTGTTTGGAAATTTGGTCACTTAGGTAATGAAGATCATATCTGGAATCAAACAGCTTTAAAGTTTGCTGAATTAGTAAATGAAAAAACAGACGGTGTTATTGAAGTAAAAGTATTCCCAAATGAGCAGCTTGGAAACGAAATGGAAGTACTTAATATGATTCAATCAGGTACTGCTGATATAGGAATATCCGGAGAATCTATGCAAAACTGGGCACCTAAAGCAGCTTTAATGGCAGTGCCTTATGCGTTTAGAGATACTGCACATATGAAGAGCGTTATTGACAGTGACCTTGGTGGTGAGATCTCAGCACAAATCGTTGAAAAAGTTGGCGTAAAACCAATCTATTATCACCTGCGTGCACCAAGAAATTTAACCACTAATGAAGCTGTGAGAACACCGGAAGACGTTAAAGGCCTTAAGATGAGAGTGCCTAACGTACCACTATTTGTTGATGCTTGGAAAGCAGTCGGAGCGCAACCGCAGGTAATGGCATTCAGTGAAGTATTTACCGGATTACAACAAGGTGTTATCGGTGCTCAAGAAAATCCATACGACTTAATTTATAGTGCAGGATTTTATGAAGTACAAAAGTATGTTAACGAAACAGAGCACGTCAACGGATGGGTGTATGTCGTATTGGGTCAAGGGCAATTCGATGCCTTATCGGATGATTTAAAAGCAGCTGTAACAGAGGCAGCAGCCGAAACTCAAGCTTTTGCTGATGATTTGTTCTATGATGAAATCGCAGGATATAAGCAAAAAGTTCAGGATGAAGGCATGACGATTGTTGATGATGTGGACAAAGCAGCTTTCCAAAAAGCAATGGAACCGGCAGTCAAAGAAAGCTTAGATGAAGAACAATTTGATCTTTACCAAAGAATCTTAGAATTTAAATAATTTGATTAAGTGATTATGCTGAATGGCTCTGCTGTTCAGCATAATCCTAAAATGTAAACTTTATTTTGATTTTAAAAATAATTCGGGAGGAAAAAATGAAAGAAAATAAGGGTGACGTAATAGAAAAAATCCTAAAAATTTGTACATTTATGTGTTTTTTAGGACTCATATGTGTCGTATCTTTCCAAGTCATAACTCGATTTTTGTTGCCTGACATAAGCCAAGTTTGGACAGAAGAGTTAACACGTTTTCTATTTATTTTTTCTGTTTCTTTTGCCGCTCCTTTAGCAATGAAAAAGAAGGAATATGTCAATGTAGATATTTTAATTAATTTGTTCCCAAAAAAAGTGAGAGAAATAATACAATTAATCATTTATGCCGTAACAATAGGTTTGTTTTCGATTGTTTTATTTTTTGGATTAGAGTTTGCAAAGCTGGGGATTAATCAAAGTGCACCCACTATGAATATACCCATGGTGTATGTTTTTTCAGCCATTCCCTTTATGGCGGCACTTGTAATGGGTTATACCATTTATAACGTTGTACAACACATTAAAGATATGAAAAAAAGAGGTGAGATTTCATGATGGCATTGGTCTTGTTTGTTTCATTTATTGTACTCATATTTGTAGGCGTGCCTGTAGCCTTTTCTCTTGGAATTTCATCCATTATATATTTATATATGACAGATATTTCTCTAGTAATCGCGGCACAAAAGATGTATTCAGGCATAGACTCTTTTGTCTTAGTGTGCATCCCAGGTTTTGTGCTGGCAGGAAATTTAATGAATAGCGGCGGCATCACCAAAAGAATTATTAATTTTTCCAATGCGATCATTGGTTTTGTAAGAGGTGGTCTTGCTTTAGCAAATGTAGCAGCATCTATGTTGTTTGCAGGGATATCGGGTACTGCGTTAGCAGATACGGCAAGCATTGGTGCCATTATGATTCCTGCTATGGAAGAAGAAGGGTATGATGTGGATTTTTCTGCTGCTATAACGGCATCATCATCCACCATTGGGCCCATTATTCCCCCTAGTTTGCCTATGATTATTGCAGGGACTTTGGTAGGTTTGTCGGTTACAAAATTGTTTTTAGCAGGTGCCATACCCGGAATATTGCTGGGAATAGGTCTTATGATTGCTGCTTATATTATTTCCAAAAAGCGTCATTATCCAAAAGGTCAGGTGAGATCGCCAAAATATATTTTGGAATCCTTTAAAGGAGCCTTTTGGGCAATCATGATGACCGTTATTATTCTTGTTGGCATACTCGGTGGTATTTTTACGCCAACAGAGGCTTCAATTATTGCAGTTATTTATGCCATTATAGTAGGCAAGTATGTTTATAAAGAGTTGAAATTTAAAGATTTACCTGAAATCTTTGTTGAATCTATGAGAATGACAGCATCCATTATGGTTCTAGTAGGATTTGCAAGACTTTTTGCTTGGATTTTGGCTAGTGAACAAATTCCCCAAATGGTTGCAGATGGCATATTATCCATATCTTCTAATCCAATTGTTGTTATTTTATTACTCAACGCATTACTGCTATTTGTAGGTACATTTATGGAGACCATAGCCGCTTTGGTTATTTTATTTCCAGTATTGCTGCCGGTAGGGGTCAGTGTAGGAATGGACCCAATCCAATTCGGTGTAATGGCAGTATTGAATTTAATGATAGGTCTTACGACACCACCGGTAGGGGTATGCCTATTTGTAGCATCTAATATTGGAAAAATATCTATTGCTAAGATTACCAGAGCAATTCTACCCTTCTTGCTGGTAAGTCTTGCAGTCTTAATGTTAGTCAGCTTTGTGCCGCAAATCAGCCTATTCTTACCAAGCTTGATGAAATAATAAGAAGGAAGTGTCAATCCATGAAAGCGAT
>JAKSCF010000156.1 GCA_022360735.1 Clostridia bacterium | reverse complement strand
GTTATTTTTGTACCCATTATGGTCTTTCTTACTATCTGTTTTGAAAGTTTTATTCACGGCATGTTATTAACGGTAGTTTGTAGCGTAATGAATTTTGCATTACTCAATAAAGAAAATGCATTTCTATTTCCTTGGGCAATACCATCAAACATTTATCTACTTCAAGATGCAAGGGTAGCAACAAATCCTATATGCCTCATCATAAGTGCACTTATTGTATTTACTGTTTTCCTGTTCCTTTCACTAAGTGCCTTTAGAAAAATGGATGTAAACATATAATGTTAAACAAAACCAACAGAACCTTAAAAAAAATGCTCACAAGGATTGCAATTCAATTCATTTAGAGTTATAATAAATACCAGTGGAATTTATTGACTGTATGGAGGCCCAATGCAAGTAAAAAAAGAGGATATTAAAGAAAAGATTATAAGTTCTGCACGTAGAGAGTTTCTTGAAAATGGCTATGAAAAAGCTTCGCTGCGTGTGATTGCAGAAAAAGAGGGTTTAACAAAAGGTGCGGTCTATTCATATTTTAAAAATAAGGATGCCTTATTTTGTGAGCTTACTGCTCCTGCTATAAGTTTTATTAAAAGTGAATTTCAACATGATAAATGTGACTATGTTTCTAAAACGAAGGATGCCATGCTTGACGCCTATGAAATCACCATTCAATGCTTTAAAAGATTTGCACAGGCAGTCCTTGATAATCATGAAAGTTTTAAATTGCTTTTGTTTTGTTCAGCAGGATCAAGTTTACAGAACTATAAGGAAAAAATTAATCAGATTTATGCGCAAAATTTTTATAAATTACTCTCGTATTTTACTGGGATCGAATCATGCGATGAAAGCGTCATTAATGAAATGTTTGTTCATACACTTGCCACTGCCTATGTCAGCTTTTTGGAGGAGGTTGTTTTACATGAACCGGAAAGAAAAGAAGTGGATGCTTATGCTGAGCAGATGGCCATTTTTGTTCATTCTGGGATAGAAAGGCTGTACGACTATCAAATGCAGCGATGAAGTATTTTTTTGAGTGATTTACGATTATGAAGACTCTTGCAAATTAAACTTCTTAAACGCGCACATGTTTTGTTTGCAAGAGTTATTTAATAATGATACACTGATAATGAAAATCATTATCCATTAAACGTTATTTGGTCTTACAAAAATATATAGTCAATTAAAAAGTTATTTAAAAAAATAAATACGAAATCATAGCCAATGAGTATTTTAAAACATTTTAAATAGGAGGATAACAACATGCCTAAAGAGAAAAAAAAATTCATTTTAAAAAGGTTCATGCCTTACATGGGCAAGAAAAAAATTCTTTTGCTTGTGTCATTAGTATTGTCAGGCATTTCAGCAATTCTTAACATTATACCTTATGTGCTTGTATGGTATATAACGCGTGACATATTATCAGCGCCCCAATCCATTGATGTGTCAAATATCAGTTTTTATGCATGGCTTGCCTTTGCCAGCGCAGTGGGAGGCGTTGTGGTATATTTTTTTGGACTTACGAGTTCACATCTTGCAGCCTTTCGCGTAGAGGTTGGAATGCAAAAAGTTGGTATGGAAAAAATAGTATCTATGCCCCTAGGTTTTTTTGATAAGCATTCAAGCGGAAAAATGCGAAAGATTGTAAACGACGGTGCGGCAACAACTCATACATTTTTAGCACACCAGCTGCCGGATATGGCAGGCAGCATTGTCTCTCCCATTATTCTTATAGCTTTGATTTTTATCGTAGATTGGAGAATGGGCCTTGCGGCTCTTGTTCCAATTGTTTTGGGATTTATAACAATGAGGTTCATGGTGAGTTCCGAAGGTAAAAAATTTCAGAAAATGTATTATGATTCTTTGGAGGAAATGAGCTCAGAATCTGTGGAATATATCCGGGGCATTCCCGTTGTAAAAACATTCGGTCAAACCATATTTTCTTTTAAACGATTCTATGACAGCATCATTAAATACAAAGAGATGGTTTATGCATATACGATTCTTTGGAAAAGGCCCATGTCATTTTACACCGTAATCATGCAATCAGCGGCTTACTTTTTAATTCCTATGGCTATATTTTTGATAGGCAGAGGAGAAAATCTCGCCCTTGTGTTTGCGGACTTTATCTTTTATATTCTTATATCTCCAATCTTCACTATGCTTTTAATGAGATCCATGCATTTTCGGCAAAACACTATGATTGCACAGCAGGCTATTGACAGACTGGATAACCTTTTGGATTATCCCGGTATGAGTTATAAGGAAAAGACAAAAAACATTAATCATTATACTTTGGAGTTTAAGGACGCAGCGTTTTCATATGAAGGAAGCGACAAACGCGCCATAGATAAAATCAGTTTTAAATTAAATGAAGGTGAAACCGTCGCACTTGTTGGCGCTTCAGGAGGAGGGAAAACGACCATTGCCCGACTAGCTGCTCGCTTTTGGGATGTAGATGAAGGCGAAGTATCAGTGGGAGGAATGGATGTTAAAGATATCCCTAAAAAAGAACTGATGGAC
>JAKSCF010000401.1 GCA_022360735.1 Clostridia bacterium | reverse complement strand
TGACATAAGTATAGAAGGTATGGAAGATGTGTTTGTTGGTTTATAACAGTTTTAATATTTAAATCGAGAAAAACTTAATTGGAAACCATTTATCAAAAAAAATAAAAAAGCTATAGAAAAACAAAAAACTTCATCACAATATGTCGATCACTTTAATATATTTTAGTGCAAGGAAAAAACACTTAAATGAAAGAAGGAATAAAGTGTCTATAAAGCATGTTCCAAGTGAGTTTCCAACTATTAATGATGCCTTAGCCAATTCAAATCCTTGTGATACAATTTTGATTGACAGTGGTGTGTTTACCAATTTTGGCAACACAATTATACCTTCAAATTTAAATACTATCCGTATTGTGGGTCAAGGTATTGATGAGACTATCATTGAAGGAAGTATCAACTCAGATTCTGTTGGTATTGATATATCTAAATCGTCATTTATAACAATAGAAAATCTTACTTTAAAAGGATTTAATGAAAACGGAATATTAGTTGAGTCAGATAACAATATTATAAATAAGGTCAGAGTAATGAATACCGTATTAGGTTTTGCTAACAAAGATGGTATACGTATTGAAGGTAAATACAATATCTGTATTGATTGTCAATCCATGAATAATGGCGCTGACGGCATAGGTGTTTCTGGGGATAATAATTATATTATCCAGTGCAGGGTGTCCAATAACGGCATTGACGGTATAGGCGTCTCCGGATCAAATAATCTTATATTTAATAATATGGCTGAAAATAATACTAATTTTGGTGATGGAATCTTTAGTACTAGTTCATCCAACATCTATATAAAAAATATTGCTAGGCTAAACAGTGACGATGGAATAGACTTAGAATCCAATAACAATCTATTACTTTTTAATCATTGTTATAATAACGGTAATGATGGTATAGAAGTTTTTTCTGTTTATATTGTCTGGGGTAATAAAGTAATAGATAATCTGAATGGCATAGGCACAAGTCAAGATGACAATTCTAATATAATCAACCAAAACACTTGTACAAATAATAAAGAAAATGGCATTTTAATAAATGGTGATCGTAATATTATAGATAGAAATTGTATCACAGATAATGATGAAGCAGGTATTTTCTTTGGTTCCACCTCTGAAAATAATTGTTATAGATCAAACTGTATTGAAGATAATCTAAATAATGTTATTGATAAAGGAACAAATAATATAATGGATTCAAATATCTTTAAAAAGCCTAAAAAGGAAAACTGTCATATCACTTACCCTAAATAAGAGAGGGTAAATTTCAGATTTTGTGTAAACTATAAAAATTGATGTTGAATATGAAGTGATTTTTTAAGGGGCAAATGTCAAAGACAAGCATCTGTCCCTTAGTTGCATTATATCTTTAAATATGAGCATGTCAATAAAAAGCACCATAAGCTTTTGTCTATTTATGATTTATCTTATATTATATTTTTCTAGCCTTTCTTCGAAGAAAACTTCTAATTGAGAGTGGATACTACCCCAACCACGTCGGCTTTGAGTCCACTTTTTAGTTACATCCATCATTGCTAGATAAAGCATTTTCAAAAGGCTATCATCTGTTGGAAATACAGGTTTACTCTTGGTTACTTTCCTCATTTGACGGTTAAAACCTTCAATTAAGTTGGTTGTATAAATTAGAGTGCGTATTTCTTGAGGATACTTGAAATACGTAGATAAGTTAGGCCAATTACTTCTCCAAGAAATTGCTATTTTCGGATACTTTTGAACCCATTTTTCTTCAAAAGAATCAAGTTCCAAAAGGGCTACTTCTTCGCTAGGAGCTGTATATACTCTTTTAAGATCAGCCATCAGTATTTTGATATCTTTGTATGAAACGAATCGGGTAGTATTTCTTATCTGATGAATTATGCATTGTTGCAGCTGTGTATCGGGAAATACTGAAGCTATAGCATTAGGAAAACCACTAAGCCCATCAACACATGCAATTAAGATATCCTCTGTACCTCTGTTTTTCATATCATTCATAACAGAAGCCCAGAATTTTGCACTCTCATTTTCACCAATCCACATGCCTAAAACATCTCTGTACCCCTCCATATTAATGCCAATAGCAATGTACACTGCTTTTTTTAATATCCGACCTTCACTTCTGACATGAAAATGTATAGCATCCATAAAGACAACTGCATACAGCTGTTCGAGCGGTTTGCTTTTCCACTCCTTAACTAAAGGAAGCACTTTATCTGTAACCCTGCTTATTGTTGAATCTGACATTTCTATTCCGTACAAATCATTAATATGTGTTTCTATGTCTGCAGTACTCATACCTTTAGCATACATAGATATTATTTTGGCTTCCACATCTTGAGTTAGAGTATTTTGGTGCTTCTGGATTAACTTTGGTTCAAAATCTCCTTTTCGATCTCTTGGAACTTCTATAGACGTATCTCCATAGCTTGTATGTACTTTTTTGCTTGAGTACCCATTACGGCTGTTATCCGTATCTTTGTTACGATAGTCATATCTTGTGTACCCAAGTTCCTCATCAAGCTCTCCTTCAAGACCATTTTCAAGTACCTGAGATATCAATTCTTTAACCAGATCATTGATATCATTTCCGTCTTTAACTGGATTCTCTTTTAAGAATTCCCCTATCAAAGCACGCCTTCTTTTTTTCTCTGGGCTTTCATTTCTTCTTCCCATAACAAAACCTCCAAATTGATATTTTTATTCTAACATCAATTTAGAGGTTTACACAAACTTTGAAACGGTCTCCAATAACAGTTATTATAGTATTTCTTTTTTCTATCTTTGCATATTTTTTAATTACGTATTCTTCATATTCTTGTCTCTTTTTTTCTTTATCCATTTTTTTAGAAACCTTATTATAAAATTTTAGTGGTCTAGGTGGTTATCCACCTAGACCACTAAGTATATCATATTTTTTGAAAATTATATAGTATTTTAACATTCCTATATTCAGTACGTTCATTAATATAAGGAATTTTATTCTTCTTCTAATTAACATTAAATTGTTCTGATGTAAGCATATTGGATATAGAACTTTTGTTACTATTTAAAACAAAACATGCCTTACATCAGAGCAATTAAATAAACTATCCTCTCCTTATAGCTATGTATTAACAAATCTCACCATTAAAGGCTTCTCTTAATTTGGTGACAGCTTTCTTTTCTATTCTTGAAACATAGGAACGAGAAATCCCCAGCATTTTTGCTATTTCTCTTTGTGTTTTACAGCCTTCTCCTGTTAGACCGTATCTTAGCATTATGACGGTTTTTTCTCTGCCTTTTAATACGGATGATATTTATTATATAATTTTTTAACCTGGATACGGATATTAACATCGTCTACAATGCTATCCGCATCTGTTCCTAAAATATCATTGAACGAGATTTCATTACCTTCTTTGTCAATCCCAATGGGTTCATGCAAAGATACTTCTGTTCGGTTTTTTCTTCCCGCTCTTATATTCATTAAAATCTCATTCTCAATACATCTTGCTGAGTATGTAGCCAAACGAGTTCCTTTATTTTTATCATACGTATTAATGGATTTAATCAAGCCTATAGTCCCTATTGAAATTAAATCATCTGGATCTTTTCCAGTGTTGCCATACTTTTTAACAATATGTGCTACAAGCCTTAAGTTTCTTTCTATTAAAATATTTTTAGCCGTCATATCACCTTCTTCATACTGAGTTAAATATTTTTCTTCTTCATCTTCTGTTAAAGGCTTGGGAAAAGAATTTCCTATGGAAACATAGGACATCAAAAGGATAAGTGGCTTTGAACACATTAGAGATGTGGCCAAAAGTGGAAACAACATACGCGTTCACCCTCTACAATATATATAGTTTTAAATTATATGTATTTTTTTTGTCAAAAGTGCATGTCACTAAAAAAAAGGCTTGTCGCTTTTTAAATTTTTTAGTCTTATTTATTGATAAAGGGTTATGAAGATGCGCATACTAAGTTGAGTGGATGTAGTATAAAAACACAGTCCGCTTAGAATTTATAAATAAGGAGAAAATATATTTATGGACAGAAAAACAAATCCTATGCCTATAGCAAATCTTTCATCCAATGACTTAGAAGCCATTCAAAAATTGGAGCTTACCTTTGGTAATAAATACGTGCTTATTGCATATGATAAGAAAGACCTATAGCTAATATTGTATTCATTAAAAAAGAACCTTGGTGCTGTTGCACACAAAGTTCTTTTTTTGCTTAAAGACCCAAAAGATGCAGTAGATATATATAGTTTATTATGAATAATCTCGGTTTAATCTACCGGTTCCTTATAATGTTCATTATATAAAGCCTCTACAATTTTTTTACACACGGGAACAGCAGCTTGTCTACCTGATTTTCCATCCTCCATAAAAACTGTTATAATATACTCTGGATTCTGGTAAGGTATATACCCTGTAAACCAAGCATGGGTTACTTCTTTGTTCTTATACACAGATTGAGCTGAGCCGGTCTTCCCTGCTGCTTCCCATGAAAATATTTTACCTAAATTATCTGCAGTTCCTTCCTCCACCGTTTTTTTCATGTATTGACCTAAAATCTCTGCAGTATCTCTTGAAATCATGCGCTGGTGTATCTTATTGGATATATCTGTGGTGGTATCATTGTGATCTATTATAGTTTGGACTAAGTTGATACCATAATCAATCCCATTATTAGCAATAATCGCAGTCAATCTTGCAATTTGTAGTGGTGTAACCAGCAATTCTCCTTGTCCTACTGATAAATTACCAATGCCTGCACCTTTTACTTCATCGGCTGTCGGTAAATTCCCGACATATTCTTCATCAAGTCTTATACCGGTTTTATTACCTACCCCAAATTTTTTACTCATCTCCAATATTGCTTCGCTTCCTGTTTGAATGCCAAGTTGAATAAAGGCTGCATTGCAAGAATGGCAAAATGCACCTTCTAAATTCAATGAACCATGCCCACCCCTTTTATATGATGTACATTTTATTTTCACATCATTAATCTCTTCATATCCTTTACAAAAAAACGATGTTTCTTCGTCAACTATTCCTGATTCTAACGCTGCTGCCGCAACCACTATCTTGAAAATAGAACCAGGTGGATATCCAACTTGTACAGCTCTATTAAATAGCTCTTCATTATCACTTTCTAAATAAAGTGATATACGGTTTGGGTTATAAGCAGGATAATTTGCACAAGCCAATATATCTCCACTTCCTGCTTCCAAAACAATGGCACTTCCCTTTTGGTTGTTTTCTTTTAATATTTCTTCTATTTTTTTTTGTATTTTAATATCTAAAGTTGTTACAATACTTCTGTTTGGCTGTGACACATTATTGACTTGAAAACCTAAACCTGGAATTATATTATTGACACCATCCACTGTTGCATAAATTTCCGGTTGAGAGCTGTTCAATATGCTCTCAAAGCTTTTCTCCAGGCCAACTGCTCCTTTATTGTCCCATTGATTCACATAGCCTATTATATGCGCAGCAGGCTGATAATCATAGTATCTTTTATACAACTGTAAAGGATAAGTGAAATATGAAGCCAACAAGTTTGACATGGCTTCATGATCTTGATCATTGACTCGTAAAATCCTATATCTGGTGCCTTGATTTTCTCCCAAAATTTCCAAGTCTTCTTCTGCAATGTGCTTCATACTTTCCTGCACTTGGTCGTTTATCATACTGTTGTCCACAAATAATAATGTAGTGTCTTCTACATTCGTCAACGGCTGCATATTTCGATCATATATCGTTCCTCTACTGCTTACATGGTTGACTCTATATTGGTACTGTCTCTGCGTTAATTCACTATATTTGTCGCCATCAACAATTTGAATTAAATACAATCTAATTATAAGTAATAATAAAATAATTGTAACAATGTTTCCTAAAAACCATATTCTTTTATACTTTTTTCCTTCTTCATTTTCGCTTTTGTTTCGCAATGTAAATCACTCCTATTTAGGTAGTACAAAATATGAATATATTTACATACACCTAAGACTATATTTTCTACATTAAGGTTTTTTTATACAAATAACATTGAAATCATTAAGAAAAATTTCTATA
>JAKSCF010000134.1 GCA_022360735.1 Clostridia bacterium | reverse complement strand
TCTCCTTTCTCAGGATGAAAAAGAGATGAGTCCAACGGATTATATGTTTCAACAGAGTAAGAGAATGAATGTTTTATTAATAGGGATGGAAGGACCTAGAACAGATACTATCATGGTTGCCAGTTTTGATCCAAAATCAAAGAAAATAGACATTATCTCTGTACCCAGAGATACTTACTATGAAAGAAATAAGCATCATAGTGCAGGCAAGAAAAAAATAAATGCAGTTTATTATGATGATGGGATTGAAGGCATTCAATCAGCAGTTAGTGACATACTTTCAGGTATGCCTATAGAATACTACATAAAGGTTAAGTATGATGGTGTTGAGAAGGTTGTTGACTCATTAGGCGGAGTTCCAGTATATGTGCCCATGGATATGGATTATGATGATGAATACGATTCACCACCGCTTCATATCCATTTTCCAAAAGGAAGTCGGGTTTTATCGGGTGAAGAAGCTATAAAATTTTTAAGATTTAGAAAGAACAATGATGGGACAGGTTATCCGGATGGAGATATTGGAAGAATAAAAACACAGCAAGAATTTTTAAAAGCTGCATTTAAAAAAACAATGGGATATAGACTTCCTGTCGTTGCTAATACAGTTATGAAATATATTAAAACCGATGTGCCTCTCGGTGAGGTTGCAAAAATGGCTACATCAGCAATAGGTATGTCCTCAGAAGACATTGCCACTCATTCTGTTTTAGGAGAATCCATTTATTTATCGGGAGTATCTTATTATGAGGCTGATAAAGAAAAAACGTTAGAGATGATAAAATCCATATATCAATCAAATGAAACAGAAGCAGCAAAAGAAGTAATAGGGTCGAGTTCATCTAATGTATCCAACAAAAATTAATAACAGAAAAATCAAACTATAAGGGACGGTTCTTTTTGGTTCAAACAATAATAAAAGATACATATTTACTAATAGAATAAGATACATAAAAACTTTGTAAAAACAGGAATAGTAAAAGATGTGAAAGACTTTAAATGGAGTAGTTAGCTGATCTACAATAAAAACGATTGACAAAAGCGTTTACCAGGTATACAATACATTGGTGAGAGGTTATGTGAGAAATGCAAAATTGAATATTAATAATATAATAACTCTACGCTAAGTAGAGATATTTTAAGCAAAACCATTGATAATGATTATCATTAAAATTATTCAAGCAGGTACATCAGTACGTTTATCATATAATCTAGCATTATTTGCACGAAAATTTTCAGAAGGTAGAGAATCAGATGGGGTAATAGAAAAATCATAGAATCAGAGGAATGTGTGATATTAAACTGTAATGATAGTCGTAAAACAAAAAATAAAAGGAGAATACAATGAAAACAAAAAAATCTGATGTTGAAGAAAAATATAAAGGTAATAAAGCAGCAAGTGTTTTGATGGCTGCAAGCATTGGAATAAAAATCGTTTCGCTGTTTATTGTTATGGGTGTAATAAGACTATATACAATGAATCAGCTTACAAGAGAAAGGGTTATATTATTTGGAATAGCTATTGTACTGTGTCAGTTATTAAAGGCTGGTTTTTATACTTTTTCTCTTCGCATAGCTCACGATGCTGCTTATTCAAGCTTAGTTGAAATCAGACTAAATATTATAAATCATTTGAAGAAATTGCCTATATCATTTTTCCTTAAAAGGAAAACAGGGGATCTTAGTAACATAATCAATCACGATGTAGAGCAAGTAGAAGTTTATCTGGCCCATGCTTATCCGGAGATTTTGGAAACCACCTTGATTCCTTTATTAATCTTTATAGGATTGCTTTTTGTAGATTGGCGTCTTGCGTTAGCTATGATTTCTACCATTCCTATAATGATTATTTTAACCAGACTTTTTAAAAAATTCTGGGGAGAACAATTTGGAGAATATAACAAGACTATTAAGAGAATGTCAGAGGACTTAGTGGAATATGTAAGGGCCATATCGGTTATTAAGGCCTTTAGTAAAGATGAATCCAAAACAAAAAAAGTTCTAGGTGTCATGTATGACTATACTAAGTGGGTAAGGAAGATGACGTTAGGTGTCTCAATTCCTATGGGGGTAATTGCCTTATCTGTTCAAGGTGCACTTATCGTATTGGTTGTAGTAGCATCATCACTTCTTACCAATAATGATATTACATCAAATCAATTTATTATTTCAATTATATTAGCTGGGATATTCATTGGTTCATTCACTAAATTATCTTCATTACAACATAGTAGGATAGTTTTTGGAAAAACCATTAATAATATTAATACTATTTTAGGTGTAGATCCACAATTAAGAAACACCACCAATGAAGCAGTTAGTACAACGGATATAGAATTTGAGAACGTTACATTTGGTTACAATAAAGAGGAAAAGGTATTGAAAGATGTCAATCTTTCATTTAAGAAAAACTCGGTAAATGCATTGGTAGGGTCATCGGGATCAGGCAAAAGCACCACTGCAAATCTTATTATGGGATTCTATAGTCCTCAAAAAGGGATTGTAAAAATTGGCGGCAAGAATGTTGAGAATATGGATGAAAAAGAACTGGGACAATTGGTTTCCATCGTACAGCAGGAGGTATTCTTATTTAATATAAGCATTGAAGATAATATCAAGATTGGAAACAAAGATGCTTCAAGACAGGAAGTGATGGAAGCCGCTAAAAAAGCACAATTACACGATATGATTATGGAATTAAATGATGGTTATGATACCTTAGTCGGCGAGGGTGGTGCAAAGTTATCTGGAGGAGAAAAACAGCGTATTTCTATAGCAAGGATGATTCTAAAGAATGCACCAATCATTATACTGGACGAATCCACGTCTGCTATAGACCCTTATAACGAATATCTCATTCAAAAGGCAATTGATAATCTGTCAGAAGATAAAACCATAATAATGATTGCACATCACTTAAATACTATTGTCAATGCAGATCAGATTGTTGTTATGAATGACGGTAAGATCGTTGGAAAAGGAAAACATGACCAATTAGTGGATAACTGTCATTTATATAAAGAGATGTTGGAGAATCAAAATAAGGTTGATAATTGGGAGATAAAGGAGGCTATTTAGAATGGATATTTTAAGATTAATGTCTACCAAAGATAGAGTGTATCAAGGGTTCGCTGTTGCTTGCTTTGTTGTAGGTGCGTTACTAAACCTAGCAATGATGGTTGTCATATTAGATATGTTGAATATGATCTTGGGTGATACAGGTATGTTCAATAAATTATCTTCTTATTGGATAAGTCTCATTGTAATACTTATTATTAAACAAGTAGTTAATGTGATTGCAGATTTATTAAAGCACTATCTTGGTTTTAGTTTAGTAGAAAAGATAAGAAAAAAAATCACCCTGAGATTGAAAAAATTTTCACTAGGGTTTTACACCAAAGAACGTTTAGGGGAAATTAGTACAATCATTCATAAAGATGTAGATAATATGGAATCCATAGCAGCCCATCTGTGGAGCAGGATGTTTGCTGATTTTATTACAGCAGCTATTATTGGGGTGGGGCTCTGCATCCTTAATCTAAAGCTTGGGCTGGCAATGATATCATTCTTGCCGGTAGCAGTTTTAGTGCTTGTAAGCGGTATAAAGAAGAATGCTGCGTTGCAGAAATATATGCAGGATGATTTAGTCGATATGGTTAGCCTGTTTATAGAGTATGCAAAGGGAGTTCCTTTATTGAAGGCATTTGTTGAAAGCAAATCTTTTGAGAACAGGCTTAAGGCAAGTGCTGCTAAATTTGGCGAGAGTAGTAAAAAAACTTCAAGATCTGTTGTAGGATATATCGGAAGATACTTAGTATTTATGGAGCTTTGTTTTGCAGCGCTTGTGATAGTTGGGGCAGCCATGTTGCTTAATAATACAATTGATTTGCATCACTTTATTTTATTTATTATATTCTCTAAAGAATTTTACAAACCATTTGAAAATTTAGAAGGGTATTGGATCAAATATCTTGGCGCAAGAGACAGCTATCAAAGAATTATGACCATTTTAAATGCAGATATTATTAAAAATCCTGAAAAACCACAACAACCGGAGAACTTTGAAATCAACTTTGAGAACGTATCATTTTCATATGAAGAAAATGAATTTGAGCTTAAGAATATTGATATCCAATTGAAGCATGGTAAATTAGTTGCTTTAGTTGGACCATCGGGATCAGGAAAGACAACGGTATCCAACCTGTTATTGAGGTTTTATGATGTAAAGAGCGGCTGTATCAAGATAGGCGGCATTAATATAAATGATATGGATTATAATTACTTATTGCAAAATATAAGTGTCGTAATGCAAGATGTGGTGCTGTTTGCAGATACTATTTATGAAAATATAAAGGTTGGAAATAAAGATGCTACAAAAAATGATGTCATTGAGGCTGCCCAAAATGCCATGATACATGATTTTATTATGACCCTTCCGGAGGGCTATGATACGGTTGTAGGAGAGAATGGGGCAGGGCTTTCAGGGGGACAAAAACAAAGACTTTCTATAGCTAGAGCTTTCTTAAAGAATGCTCCCATTGTAATACTGGATGAAGCCACAAGTAACGTAGACCCTATCAATGAAAGAAAAATACAGATGGCAATATCTAATCTGGCAAAGGGAAGAACATTGATTGTAATAGCCCATCATTTACAAACCATAAAAGGTGCGGATGAGATTCTGGTATTTGAAAAAGGCAGGATTGTTGATAGAGGCACTTATGATGAACTGATGCGTCATGATAACTTGTTTAAAACCCTGTGGAATTCTCAAAAGAAAGCAAAAGAATGGCTTTTATGCTCGTAAATCTATAGGCTGTTGCATGAATATTAAAAGCACAAAGAGTTTCCAAAACTTTTGTTTTAGAAACTCTTTGTTATAAATATTGTAAGATAATCAAGAATTATCTATTCTTTATTCTTTCTCATGAACGGTATTTTCTTTATTATATTTCCTCTTTTTCTAGCTATTATAACCACAATTATACCTAAGATTAAAATGTAAGGGAATACATATATAATGATGACAATTGCACCTTTGATAAATTCTCCAAACATGTTCCATGAAGATTTGGTAGCTTTACCTATTTCTTGAGAGAACCCTTTGGGAACAACCGTGACCTTTTTAACTTCATAAAGATTTATAGAAATCGTAGAATAGTCTACTAGAGAATCCATTTTTCGTAAGCTGGAAGTATAGGTCTCTATTTTATATCTAATACTCTGTAACTCCTGTTCAAGGGTGATAATATCTTCCATTTTATCAGCCTTTTTTAAAAGCTCCATTATCCTATCTTGTTGAATTTGAAGGGTTTGTAATCTTGTTTCGGTATCTATATAAGACTCAGTAACATCCTGTGCACTGGAATTACTTTGTATAATGCTTCCCCAGCTTTCTGCTGATTTTTTAATATATTCAAACTCTTTTCTTGGTATTCTAAGGATAAAGTACCCGTGTTTTGGGTCATTTTCTTCTGATCCTTTTCCTCTGACAGAAGAATTTTCAATATACCCCTTTACCTCATTGGTTTTACTTCTGATACTTTCTACTGCTTTATCAAACTCCTCTGTCTCCACCGATATTTCTGCTGTATAAATTATTTTCTGTGAAGTAAATTGGCTGTTTATCATATCGGCACCATCCAAAATAGCTTCTTCAGGAGAAGAATCTTCTTTACTCTTTTCGTTGTATCCTACCGCTGCAAAATCCTGAGATTTATTATGCGATGGACTTTCAGCTTTTTCACTGCTTCCACAACCATATAGAAATATGAGTGTTAACATAGATAATATTAAAAGTATTTTCTTTTTGATTCCCATAGCATTTACCTCCAAAATCACTTTATAGTTTAGACCTTCTTTTATAGAAAAAGTTCCTCAAAAAAAGGAACGGTTTCTTTTTGGTCCAAACAATGAATCGTCCAATGGATTGTGGATTAAACGGGATAAAAAGGGGTGAATGGGGCTGGTGAATGGGCTGATAATTGACCCGATTCCTTTTGTTGTATTGGAAAATTCAAATATTAGGTATTGGCATAAAGTTTGCAAAATTAGATATAAACAGCGCTGTTTGAAAATTTAATAATGGAAGGGTGGTAAAAAGACATAAAAAATTTTTTTTGACCAGTAGATGACTAAAATGTTAAATCAGAAAATTCAGAAAAGGAAGAGTTTTAAATGTTCAAGCTTATTAAAAATGGCAAAGTATATGGTCCTGAATTATTGGGGAAAGTGGATATTTTGATTTCTGGAAATAAAATTATAAAAATAGATGAAAAAATTGATTTTGATGATCCTATTTTTGATGTTGAAGTCATAAATGCCGAAGGAAAGATAGTAGTTCCTGGGTTTATTGACCAGCATGTGCATATTATTGGTGGAGGCGGAGAAGCAGGTTTTCATAGTCGTACACCTGAAGTTATGTTATCTAATATTGTTGGTTTTGGTATAACGACACTTGTAGGACTTCTTGGTACAGATGGGACAACCAGACATTTAGAATCTTTACTTGCCAAAGCAAGAGCTCTTGAGACAGAAGGAGTAACAACATATATTTTTATAGGTTCATATGAGCTGCCCACTCGAACGATGACCGGAAGTGTACGAAAGGACATAGTGCTGATTGATAAAGTTATTGGTGCTAAAATAGCAATATCTGATCATCGTTCATCACAACCGACAAAGCAGGAGCTAATAAAATTAGTAGAAGATATTAGAGTTGGAGGAATGTTAAGTGGTGGATTTGGTATAGTAGTTTTGCACCTGGGTGATGCAAAAGAAGGGTTAGATAAGATCATTGAAGTTGTTGATGAAATTGAAATTCCCATTAGACATTTTCTTCCGACTCATGTTAATAGAAATAGAAAAATTTTTGAGCAATCGATTCAATTTGCAAAAATGGGCGGCGTGATAGATATAACATCAGGTATAAATTCCGGTAACCTGCGTGCCGATACCATAAAACCTAGCAAAGCAGTTATGGAATGTATTGAAAACAAAGTACCTGTTGAGAATATTACGATGAGTTCTGATGGTAATGGTAGTCTTTTAAAATATAATCCTGATAGAAGTGTCAAAGAATTAGTGGCAGCTTCCCTTAATTCTTTGCACAGTGAATTCAGAGATATGGTCATTGAAGAAGGAATTGAACTCTCTGAGGCTTTAAAGGTTATTACATCAAATGTTGCTAAATTATTATCCATATATCCTCTTAAAGGAAGCATTGGTATTAAAAGCGATGCAGATATTGTTATAATGGATGAGAATTTAGATATAGATATGGTTTTAGCAAAGGGCAAAAAGATGATGGAAAATGGAGAGGTAATTGTTAAAGGTACTTTTGAGCGTTAAAAAAGTACGAATTGAGTAAAATTACAAAATATAAACATTGTCAACTGACCCCATACTTGGCTGCACAGAAAAACAATGCTCTATAGTCTTTACTGATGTGAAAGAAACTCTAGAGCAGGTAGAGCGTTCTCCATCAGTATTGTAGAGTTGTTTTCTGTGCTATCAAGGGTAAAAACTTAGAGGATAGTTTTTTTAATATTAAAAAATTTTTAGTTATTCCTTGAAACAGAAGATTTATATTAAAAGGTGTGTCATACTTGACACTATCCAAAGATATTAGGAGGTATATACATGACAAGTGGTAAGAAGAAACCAACGTTGGGGTATTCGATTTTAGTATTGGTAACACTTATAGCTTTTTTAGCCATTGGCATGGCAGGTTTTAAAATAAAATTACAAGTAATGATGTTCCTGAGTTGGGTGTTAATGGGCGCATTTGCTGTAAAATTAGGTATTTCTTATAATGAATTAGAAAATGGGGCATTTGACATGCTTAGAAAAGCGATGCAGGCTCTAGCACTTATGGCGGCTGTAGGACTATTAATTGGCAGCTGGATCGCTGCAGGGACTGTTCCAACACTAATTTATGCAGGTTTAAAAGTCATTTCACCTAAATTTTTCTTGGTTACTACTTTGATCTTTTGTTCATTTGTTTCACTTGCTACAGGCTCATCTTGGGGAACAATGGGAACAGCAGGTCTGGCTACCATGGGCATAGGTGCAGGATTAGGTATACCGGCGGGTATGACTGCCGGTGCGGTCATATCGGGAGCATATTTTGGAGACAAAATGTCACCTCTATCGGATAGTACTAATTTAGCTGCTGCTGTCTCAGGTACAGATCTATTTACCCATATAAAACAAATGTTGTATACAACAGTCCCATCGTATATTATTTCAATGATTATTTTCCTTATACTTGGCTTTAAATATGGTGTTGATGAGATGGATTATTCTCAAGTGAGTGAGATTACAACTTCATTAAATCAATTATTTAATATAGGAATCATTCCTTTAATACCCGCACTTATAGTTTTAGGTCTTCTTATAAAAGGTAAATCTCCGGTATTATCAATTTTAATTGGAGGAATAGCCGGAGCAGTAGTTGCTATTTTATACCAAGGCGTAGATATAAGCACTGCATTTGGAGTTTTATGGGGTGGATATCATGGCGACTTTGGTAGTGTTTTCTTAAATAAATTATTAAATCGTGGCGGCATAACCGGTATGTTAGGTGTTGTAGCACTTATGATATTTGCTTTAGGATTAGGTGGAATGGTACGTGTTTTAGGTATAATGGAAACAATTCTTGAAGCCATTGCAAATAAAATAAAATCTGTAAGAAGTTTAGTAGCCAGTACTTTGATAGTAAGTTATATATCAAGTATAATTAGCGGGTCAATGGCTTTTGCCGCTGTTATGACTGCAACTTTAATGGGGCCTTTATTTGAAGAACGTAAACTTAAACCTGAAAACTTATCAAGAATAATTGAAGATGCGGGAACATTAGGGGCACCATTGATTCCATGGAGTACAAATGGTATATTTACAATGAGTATGCTTCAAG
>JAKSCF010000277.1 GCA_022360735.1 Clostridia bacterium | reverse complement strand
TTTCGCGCAATAATAAGTTGTGAAAGGGTGAAAAGTATATGAGGATGAATAAAAATAAAGTTTATATTATAATTGTTTTACTTTTAACCGTTATCACAACAAGCTGGATCATTTTTTTTACACCTACAGAAAATATTTCTACGCCGTCATCCATCAGGGAAGATCTTTCATTTGTTGATGATGTCACCTTAGATTCTTTTATTAATATATACGCTAAAGATATTTTACAATTAGACACCTATGAAATGACCCTTGAAAGCAGAGAAAAAATTCGTACTTTACTTGCTTCTATGGGCGATATTAATATTAAAAAAATAAAACAAATCTTGTTTAAAGGCAATAGGCATGAAATGTTAGAAGGCGTACAAAATTTTATAGAAGAAAATTTTCTGTGGGAAGAAAAAGCTTTAATGATTCGGTATATAGTTGAGGAGTAAATTTACAAGGGGACGGTTACAGGAGACAGGGGACAGTTTGTTGCACAAATAGGGCGTATCGCGTACGCCCTATTTCTTGATGTTAATTTTATAAAACAAATTTATAACCTAACGAACCTTTAGTCTGGTTTTATATTTCTGATAAAAAATCAAAAAAGTCTTCGTATCCGCTGTGAACGAACTCGTATAGTATCGATTCTTTAAATTCTAATTTTTCATCTAGAGTCATGTATTTTTTTAAATCTTCTTTTACTAAAGATTTCTCCATTTCAGCAATATTATTCAGATGATAGCTGGACATTATTAATTGATCTGAGTTGGTGATATAGTAAACACCGTATATATCTCCGTTGAGCATATATATTGTATTGTTGACGTGTCGGTTATCTTCATTGAACTCAGTAAACATTTGCCCTGAATCATGAACATTGTGAAGCATATGTGGTTTTTTCTCTTTTATATCCTTAATAAATTCTGTCACATCATAGATATCATATACATTGATGTATTCAGGTCGATTCAGCATAAATGAAGCTTCTGTAGGCGAGATGATCATTTCAGACCTTTCATGTGCTTCCATAATATAAAATCTCTCATCTTTTTGTTCCAGTTCTATTTCAGTGACTTTGATTTTGTACTTCATATTTTCTTCTATTAGCGATTCACATACATACGAAATACGATCGGCTGCTTGATATTTTTCAATGGTATTCTTTAATAATGTTGTAGGTTTTTTCCCTTCGTATATAAAAAGCTCTTTTTCATCTGTCAGATATTTAATGCCGTCTATATCTTTAGCAAAAGACCTCATTAAAAAATAGTTGATGCTTTGATAATCTGAAACGATGGCTTCGCACATTTTATTCATCAAGTTTTCTCTGGCTGATTTAGATAATGATACCAAATGACTGCATAAATCTTCGTATTCTGATTTAGGTTCCGGCAGTGGCAACTTCAATTTTTTATTCATCTCTACGAATTGATATAAAATATATCTGGCCTCATCTTCATTAATATTTCTATACTTGCCGCCAAGCCCGCCCATCATAGCTTCTTTTTCAACGTACAGGCTTCCTCCATGGTTGCCGTAAATGCTTTTGTAATTATCAAATCCATACTCTTCTGAATCAAAGTGAAATATTTGATAAAAATCTTCTTCACCCATTTTCCAATGTATGTACATACCAATAACCCCCATCAATCGAGTATCGGTGACATACGATGACACAAATATTTTCTTTTTTTCTTCCTTTTGATTATTATTACCTTGAATTATTGTAAACCTTTTATGATTCATGCTATACCTCATCACGTTTTATTCCTTTTAATTTTTACAGTATTTTAATAAAAATACAAGTCTTTTATGTTAAAATTAATTTATAAATTTTAAACTTACGGAGGTTTACATATGAAAGTAAGAAAAGCTGTTATTCCTGCTGCAGGATTAGGAACAAGATTTTTACCCGCTACTAAAGCACAGCCAAAGGAGATGCTTCCTATCGTCGATAAACCGGCAATTCAATATATCGTTGAAGAAATACTACAATCGGGTATTACCGATATACTCATTATAACAGGAAGAAATAAACGGGCTTTGGAAGATCATTTTGACAAATCAGTAGAATTAGAATATGAATTAGAGCAAAAAGAAAAGCATGAAATGTTAAAAATCGTTCAAAACATATCTGAAATGATTAATATTCATTATGTAAGACAAAAACAAGCCAACGGATTGGGTCATGCAATCAATTGTGCTAAAACGTTTATTGGCGATGAACCCTTTGCCGTATTGCTTGCTGATGATATTATTGATGCTCCCAAGCCTTGTCTTAAACAATTGATTGAAATGTATGATCAGCATCAATGCAGTGTTTTAGGTGTTCAACAAGTACCAAAAGAAGATGTCAATAAGTATGGTATCGTCGATGGAAAAGCAATGGACTCCTCCTGCTATACGGTTAATACTCTTGTAGAAAAGCCTCCTATCGACCAAGCACCATCAGACATCGCTATTATTGGAAGATATATTATTACCCCTGAAATTTTCGATATATTGGATCATACTCAACCTGGCGCCGGTGGTGAAATCCAACTAACCGATGCTCTTAAAGAATTAGTAACAACTCAAAAAATGATTGCTTGCAAATTTGATGGAAAACGTTATGATATTGGAGATAAACAAGGTTTTTTACAGGCTACTGTTGAATTTGCTCTTAAAAGAGATGATATAAAAGGTGAATTTAAACAATACCTTAGAGGTTTAAAGTATTAAATCTTTAAGACTAGTATAAATACAAGTTTAAGTATATTATAAAACCCTTGAAATTTCAAGGGTTTTATATCCTTTAGTTTTGAATTGCAGATCACCTGAGCAGCTGTCTCATTTTTTCCTTATATTTCTCTACTCCAGGTTGATCGAAAGGAAATACATCCATTAAATA
>JAKSCF010000479.1 GCA_022360735.1 Clostridia bacterium | reverse complement strand
TATAGTTGTATAGTTGTATATACAACTATACAATACACCGTATTTGACTTTTTGTCAATAAAATTGTATTCTCTTACTAACACTGATATTAATGTGAGGTTACTATGAATACATACACTCCAGCATATATTAAAATACAAGATTACATTCTGGACAAAATAAATACCGGGCTATGGCAGCCCGGTTACAAAATTCCATCAGAAAATGAACTCTCAAGATCTTTTAATGTAAGTAGAGGAACAGTAAATTCCGCTATTAAGGAATTATCCACCATGGGTATCGTAGAAAGAGTCAGAGGAAAAGGCACTTTTGTAAAACACAATTTATCAATCAAAGACAATATTTCTTATGTTTTTTCAAAACCCATAAAAATTTCTTCTTTAGGGTCAAAGAAGCACTCTTTGGTAAAGATTAACATCATTGAGGCCAATGAAGAAATTAATGATAAATTCTATTTATTAAAAAATGAAAAAATTTACGAAGTAATACGAACCATGCATAACAATAACACGCCTATTGGTATTGATTACAGTTATATTCCTATGTCTACACTGTTGAACAAACCAATTAATCCTAATGATTTAGACAATACCTATTTACATGTTTATTTAAGAGATTTTTTAGAAATTAAACTTAAATACTTGCATATTCATATCAACACCAGGCTTCCCAATGATTATGAATTGAAACTTTTGGGCGTTGAACATAACAACCCATTATTAATTTGGAATACAGATATCGTTGATGACAACCAAAAAACCATAGCCTTTACAACTACGGTAGCCTTACCGGATCAATATAGACCATTTATTAAATTTGAAATTTGATAACAATCAAAACTAAGGACAATACTGGCTAGTGTTGTCCTTTTCATATTTTTTACTCCAAAATAGTTTTCAGAGCGATTAACTTTTTATCAGTATCATTATTAGAGTTCTTCCTCCTTTTGCGGTGTAACATTCACAGAAAGTCTTGTTACACGCATGCAATTCACCGCAATCACCGTTACAGTCAAGTTTTTGTAAACAAACGTATCACCGATATTCGGTAATCCATTTAGCATCTCAATAGCCCAGCCGCCCACAGTCGTATAATCACTCTCAAAGTCTCGATCATCTGCATCCACATATTCCAGAAAATCTCGAATAACTAAATCACCACTCAGCTCATAAATATTTTCTCCAACACTGACAAACTCGTTAATAATTTCATCTGTCTCATCCCAAATATCGCCAACCAGCTCCTCAAGAACATCCTCTATAGTAATGCATCCCATTGTTCCCCCATATTCGTCGGTAACAATGGCCATCTGCAGTCGGAGGCGGTTCAACTGGGCAAAAATGGCAGGGAGTTTCATTGTTTTATGAATGAAACAAGCGTCAATCAGTATGGTTCGAATGTCCATCTGATCCGTGTCCAGCAGCTTTTTCAAAAAGTGATCGAGATATAAAATCCCAATTATCTTGTCAGGGCTGCCTTCGTAAACAGGTATTCGAGAGTAAGGTGAACTAAGGGCAGCCTCAATGATGGTATCCATGTCATCATCAATGTCGATGCCAATCATATCGGTTCGGGGCGTTAGGATTTCCTGGGCTGATATATCGGAGAATTCCAAGACCGACTGCAAAAGATCACTTCTCCCTTTATCAATAATACCATCATCCTCAACGCTTTCAATGATCAAAACCAGTTCTTCCTCAGTTATAGAAGGTTCATTTTCATTGTCCTTTTCCCAGAGATTTGAAACCAGATTAACGATCCAAACAACAATGGTAATAACAGGTTTCAAAATAAACATCAATAGTCGTAAAGGATAGGCCGCTATCAATACCATTCGATTACATTGTTGTTTTGCAATAATTTTGGGGACTATTTCACCGAAAACCAGAATGATTACAGTCATAATCAGAGTGGCCACAACAGTACCAAATTCTCCCATCAAACCAATAACAATTACCGTGGAAATGGAACATGCCGTAATGTTCACCAGATTGTTGCAGATCAATATTGTGGACAGCGCATCTTCAAAATGCTCACATATGTACAAGGCAACCGTTGCACTGGAATTACCAGATTGAGATGCCTTTTTTAATCTCACTTTGTTGACAGAGGCAAAAGCTATTTCCGAACCGGAAAAAAAAGCAGAAAGCATGATTAAAGGAACAATGGCTATACAAACCCAACTGTCCATAGTATAAAATCAACTCCTATCGTATTCTGACTTTAAACAACATCGTCTTCATCCCATATTTCGCCTACAAGTTCCTCCAAGATGTCCTCTACAGTGACAATCCCAAGGGTTTTCTCGCAATCATCAACGACAATAGACATATGAAGTCTTTTACTGCTCATCGCCTTCAGCAAATCGTCTACAGGTGACTTTTTACGAACGAAATAGGGCTTTAATAATAGGCTTTGGACATCAAAGTCGACATGTTTAATATGGAGCTTTAAAAATTGTCTGGTTTGTAGAATACCAATAATATTATCCATACAACCCTTATATACAGGCAGTCTTGAGTACTTCTGTGTTTTTATTTTTTGCAAGATTTCTTCTTGTGTAGAATCAATGTCTAATGCCACAACATCTTTCCTTGGGATAAAAATGTCACCGGCAGTAATGACATCAAAATCCAGTGCTGAATGAACCAGTTTCTGCTTATCCCTGTCCAAGATGCCTTCTGCCTGAACCGTTTCAATCATATCATAAAACTCTTCCTCGGTTATGGCAGGCTCCTGCCTCTCAGGAAAAACCTTTGACAGCATCCGACTTACGGATGTAAATAAAAAAGCAACTGGTGAAAATATTTTCATGAGAACCAGTAAGGAGCTCGATACAGCAAGCGCAAATTTTACACTATTTGTTTTTGCATAACTCTTGGGAATCATCTCACTGATTAGAAATACAACAACCGTGGAAACAATAGTCGTGTATTTAACTGATTCCACACCCCATAACTGTGTGGAAATCAAGGTTGCCAGCGATGCAAATCCAATATGGGTGAGATTATTACCGATAAGGATAGTCGTCAATGCTTGATCAAATTTATTCGAAATGTACATTGCTTTTTTTGCGCGTATATCCCCATTGTCAGCATAATTTTTTACTCGGATTTTGTTTATTGATGCATAAGAAATCTCTGAAGCTGCACAATACGCCGCACCTATAATTAGCAAGACAAGAAGGATCATCTGTATCCAACTGTCACTGTCCATAAGACTACCAACTCCTTCTTAATAACTGAAATTCATTTCAGTTCAATAAATATTTCATAAAACTCTGCCTTTATGCACTCTTTCTTTTGAAAAACATCTTGATATCGGGCCAGAAAGGTGAAATTAAGAATAAAATATTTATTGTCAATAAAACAATTGGTAAAGGTTTCATTAACACGGTTCCAATATTGTCACCGGCAAGTATTATAGTCCTTCTCAGATGTATTTCAGCATTTTTCCCTAATACAAAGGCCAATACAAAAGGTGCCATTGAAAAATGAGCTTTTGTCATGTAGTAACCGACAATTCCGAAAATTAAAACTAAGATTGCGTCAAAGGCCAGATTTCGATAAGTGTATGCGCCCAATATACAGAAAGACCCTATAATGGGAATCAAAAGATTGATAGGTACTCTGGTTATCCTTGCATAAATAGGAGCGCCAAACAACCCTATAAGCAAAATAAAAAATTGTGCAAGAATTAAACCTAAAAATAAACCGAACGCTGTATCTGCGTGCTTGGTAAACAATTGGCTTCCCGGCGCCAATCCATGAATCAAAAGACCGCCAAGAAAAAGGGCTGCGGTTCCATTGCCGGGTATCCCAAGGGTCAGCAGCGGTACAAGGGAACCACCGACCACTGCATTGTTTGCTGCTGATACCGACGCAAGTCCTTGCTCATTACCTTTGCCAAAAGTTTCGGGATTTTTATCGCCTTTTTTGGCTAGGTTGTAACTGATACCTGCAGCCACAGTTGTGCCGGCACCGGGTACAATACCAACCAAAGTACCGATAACGGAAGACCTTATATTATTGATTAACATGCGCATTTGATCTTTTAAGGAGATAAAACTATTGCCCTGAATACTGGATTTGTCAATAGATATGGTCTCAGTTTTATCGGCTATCAGCACAAAAACCTGAGATACTGCAAACATACCCAAAACAACAGGCAGCAAAGGCAGTTCATCATATATTTGATTAATTCCAAAATTAAAGCGACTCATACCTGTAATACCATCCAGACCAATCACCGCACATAAAAGACCCAAACAAGCACTTAAAAGGCCTTTGATCATACCGTCTTTTGACAGGCCGATAATGATGACAATTCCCATCATCGTTGTTAAAAATAACTCCATTGGACCAAATCTTACTGCGATTTTTGCAAGAGGCGGTGCAATGAATAACAAAGCAACAGAACCTATTATTCCCCCAATAAAAGAACTAATAGTGGTAACACCGATGGCTCTCAGGCCTTCGCCTCTTACGGTCATCGGATAACCATCCAAAGTCATAAACAATGAGTCCGAGGTTCCTGGGGTATTTATTAATACAGCTGTGATATTACCGCCATAAGATGCCGTTACATAAATGGCGCCTAAAGTGATTAGTCCAGTGACCGGTTCCAAATTAAAGGTCATAGGCAGAAAAATGGCGATGCCTGTATCAGCAGACATTCCCGGCAAAGCACCGAGGATAGCACCTACAATTGCGCCAATGGACAACCACAATAAATTTGTTAGAGTTAATGCATCCAAAGCATAATCTAAAAATTCCATATGGTACACTCCTTACTTAGTAAAATTATTCCAGTTACAAAGAAAATAACGAACCTTCCGGAATCTGCATGTTAAGAATTAGATCAAAAAACAGAAACGATCCCAAAGGCATAATCAACGAAATAATAAGCATTAGTTTCTTATTTTTCTGTCCCAGCACACACATAGAAATATAGAGGTAAAAAGGTGTCGCCAAGTAGAAACCTACAGCTTTTATAGCAGCAATATACGTAAGAAGTAAAGCACCCATCAATAAAGCAGATTTTGTACCGCTAAAATTAAGTTGCGCTCTTTTATTACCCCAATTGAAATAGGTTTGTAAAAAAAATACTGTTGCCAACACAATTGCCAATACACTTACAACATAAGGAAATATTCTTGAATCAGCATCCTTGATTTTGGAAGTTGAAAACAAAAATGTTAGAGCAAAAATATATATTAAAATTACTGATAAATAATTATAATCGAAGATTTTTTTTCTAATTTTATTGTCCATTTTTGAACCACCTTCTCAATACTTATTTATATTCAAGGAGTAGTTTACTACTCCTTGAATCATACTAAGTTGTATCTAAAAGTTTAAATACATTTGCATTCTTTTATTGCCAAGGAGACTCATCCCAAAGCATCTTAAGATTTTGAGCAATATTGGTGAATTTAGCTTCCATTTCAGCACCGGTTAAGGTATCAACAGGTATTTTCATTTCTGCAGCCTTTTGTACGACTTCAGGGTCGTTTGCTGCAGCTACAAAACATTTTTCAAGATACTCTCTGATTGGTTCAGGCATATCTTTAGGAGCACCGATGCCTCTCATATTAACTTGTGTAACATCGTACCCTGATTCCTTATAAGTTGGAACATCCGGTAAGAATGGAGAACGTTCTACATCACCGGTAGCAATAATTTCAATTTGCCCTTCTTCAAAGAAAGTGGTGCAATCAGTAATGTTAAGGCAGAAAGCATCAATAAGATC